>NZ_JBHSQV010000034.1:0-71765 GCF_042658665.1 Marinicrinis lubricantis | reverse complement strand
GAGCCTGAACATCTCAATTTTATCGGAATGGTCTTGTTGGTCAAACCCTAGAACCCTCCACCCGCATAGCGGGTGGTTTTCTGTTTCGCGCGTTTCACGCACTCAACTGGCTAAAGCCATAATAAAACAAAGGCGGAAGAAACCGCCTTTGTTTGTCTCCTTACGAGTAAGCAAAGCATCACTGACTGCTGCGATCACCGACGATGACGACGGCTTCCACTTGTTTTCCGTCCCGAACCATCACTAAGTTTACTTTATCACCAATTTCTTTTTGACCAATGATATCGACAAGCGCTTCTGTGTTCTTCACCTTCTCGCCGTCGACCTCAATGATGAAGTCTCCTGGCTCTAGTCCAGCTTGATCTGCCGGACCGCCGCGCTCTAATTGAGTAACCAGTGATCCTTCCGTACTATCCAATTTGAAGTTTTCCAAATAAGCTTCCGTAATATCTGTCAAATATACACCGATGAACGGCTTTGGAATCGCCTCATTATTTTTCAATTGATCGATGACATCGAGAATGGTGCTGGAAGGAATCGCAAAACCAATGCCCTGCGCATCTGTACTTACCGCCGTATTGACACCAATGACTTCGCCGCTTAGGTTCAGCAGCGGACCGCCGGAGTTTCCTGGATTAATAGAGGCATCCGTCTGCAGCAAATGCTCATAATTACGGGTTCCGGCTGTATCCGAAATTGAAATTTCCCGTTCCCTTTGGCTCAGTACCCCTACGCTGACAGTATGGTCAAATCCCATAGGATTCCCGATTGCAACGAGCCAATCTCCAACGGACAGATTATCCGAGTTGCCGATTGGCAGTGTAGGAAACGCATCGTCCCCTTCAATTTTAAGTACAGCTAGATCCAAATCATAATCAGATCCAAGCAGCTCTGCTTTAAACGGATCCTTATATCCTTGAATCGTCACGTAAATTTCATCGGCGTCTCCGACGACGTGCTGGTTCGTTAAAACATATCCTTCCGTGTCAAAAATAAAGCCTGATCCAGTACCCGTCAATGTTTTTTCACCGTTTTTCGGAGTAGAATTTTGTTCTCCAAAGAAGTACTTGAAGAAATCATCACTATATGGATTCATCCGTCCACTGCTCTGTGATGCATACGTTTCGATCTTCACAACAGCCGGACTGGCCTGGTCTACGATGGCGGCAAAGGAATCCGGCTGGACATCTCCCGTTAACGCTACATTTTGCACGTTAGCCGAGCTGCTTGCCGCATTGGTATTCGAAGCATTAGCGCCCTGCGCGGAACGAATTCCCGAGAACAAATTATAGTAATCCGCTGAGAACATCAATCCACCAACGACAACAGCTCCTGCTAAGAAGGCAGCTAAGCCGCTCATCCAGCGTGACTTTTTCTTTCCTGTATTCGGATAAAATGGTCTCTGCCCCGCTCCCTGGTTTCCTCCAGCACCACCGCCTGACATAGAGGCTTCGCTGGCCGATATTTGCGGTACTTGTGGAGTTCTAGACTCTGCCGAATAGGGATAAATGATATTTTTCGGTTTATGCACATCCACTTCGTTCGTGCCGCCATGGTTGTCGGTATAAACCGTTTTATCTCGGCTTAATTCTTCAGACTGAAGGGTTCCCTCTTGAGAAGTGTCTTTAGAGCGGTATGGTCCATAGGCATAGTAGACTGTGCTGCTGCCACCCGCATTCTCCTGCGGCTGCTCTTGATGGTTTTCATTCAGCTTTTGATGGCTGGAGTCATTCGCATGTTGCGAGTCTTGTGAATCCGAAGTTGGCTTTCTTTCGAAAAATTCATTGTAAGGATCTCTTTTATTTTGATCATCCATTGTAGAATGCCTCCTCATAAACTTACTTCAGGTTTTGCTGTCAAAGCTCTTTATCAAAAGCTTTAACTATATATTGCGATCTCAACCTTAAAGTAACCTTAAACATAGTTTAAAAGGAGCTAAAACTTCAATCTTTACAACAAATCACTCTCCATTTTGCGCAAAATCCCTTCCGCTTTCTCGATCCATTCCGGTTCCATATCGGCATCCTGGTCCAGAGGCGTTTGGAACTGGTTCATAAGCCCTCCGAACGTATTCAGCGTAGCACCTTCCTCCAGCCCTTCATTATAAACGTGCTTCAACAAGTATGGGGTGCCGAAGCGGATGACCGTTTGCTGCTCTTCCTTCAAGTTGTCCAAATTTCCCTTTGTCACTTCAAACGGAATACGCAGCCATACCTTATGTCCTTCATCGAGCGCACAGTCAAAGCTGCCGTGATCATATTCCCAATTTCCTCCCAAAGTAAAACCGTATGGCTTTAATGCTTGATTTAAATCGGTATACGTATCCTCTCTGTTTTCAAACCGCGATGCGATCGGAAACAAAAAAAGCCCCTCCTTAGATTCATCTATAGGAAGCTGGAATTGCCTTCCGTATAGATGTTAGGATGAGCCTCCTTTATGAAAAATATCCCTTATTAATTCCCAACGGACTAGCATCTGCCCTTTGGCACACCCTACTGTACCCAGCCTTTCCGGTGGGCATATACAGCGAGCTGCGTTCGGTCCTCCAACCCGCACTTCATCAGCAAATTACTGACATGCGTTTTTACCGTCTTAATGCTGATATGCAGTTCCTCCGAGATGTCCTTATTCGACTTCCCTTCGGCAATCAGCAGCAGCACTTCCTTCTCTCTCGGTGTAAATTCTTCTTCATTGTGCTGCGTCAAGCGCTGTCTGATCCCACGCGATAGCGCTTGGGACACCTCTGCCCCCATCGTCTGTTCTCCGCCTGCTGCTCTTCGAACCACCGAAATCAGCTCATCGGACGAAACGGTCTTCATCACGTATGTGATGGCTCCCGCTTCCACCGCGTCGACGACCTTATCGTCCTCCAAAAAGCTGGTCAAAATGATGATTCGAGCTTTCGGATTCATCTGCATTATCGTTCTCGTCGCTTCTACACCATCCATGCCGTCCATCATCAAATCCATCAAAATCACATCCGGATACGTTTCCGGCTCCACCAACCTCAACATGTCAACAGCCTGGCTGCCGCCCTTGGCTTCTCCCCATACCACGATATCTTCTTCCAGCATTAAATACGTCTTTAATCCCATGCGAACCATATCGTGATCATCTACGATGAGCACCTTAATCTCATTCATTTCCATCCCCCACTCCGCTCTGCAGCAATTCCGTTTCCTCAAACATCGGAATTCGTACAAGCACTCTCGTTCCAGATCCCTGCAAGCTTATAATTTCCAAGCTGCCTCCGATTTTCTCAGCTCTCTCTCGCATCGTTCCAAGCCCATACGAGCCAGCCTTCGATTGGCCGCTGAAGCCTTTACCGTCATCCGACAATGACATTTTTAACTGTCGGTCCTCGAGCACAATAGACAGCACAGCATGCACTGCGGATGCGTGCTTGACGATATTCGCCATCGCTTCCTGTAAAATAAGAAACAATTGATGCTCAATCGGTTCAGACACTTTGTGGTCCAATCTCATTTCCAAGCTTCCTTGCAGTCCGTTCTGCCTGCAATAATCCGGAAACCATTTTTCAACCGCTTCAGCCAAGCTTTTGCCTTCCAGCTCCATGGGCCTCAGTTGAGCGATGAGCCCCCTCATTTGCTTTTGCGCCAAATGAGACATTTCGATGAGCTGCTCAATGACTTGTCCCGCGGCCTCCGGATTCTTCTCCAATATACGCGGCAGCGACGAAGATGACATATGAATGGCGAATAAGTGCTGACTTACCGTATCGTGCAAATCTCTGGCGAGTCTTCTTCGCTCCTCCAGCACCGCACGTTCCTTGGATTGTTCCTTTACTGTACTTTCTTCACCCATACTTTGCAGACGCTTCGTCCGGTGTTCCAAGGAGGCCGCCATGGAATTAAATGTTTTGTACAGTAAATCCATGGGGCCAAAACCCGTGCCTGGAACCCTTGTATGGTAGTTTCCGTTCTCGATTTGAGCCAGCTTCAGCTGCAGTAAATCCACATCGGATTGAATACGACGCGCCGCAGCGTACCCGATAATAAACTGAATCATCAAAATAAGCGGGACGATCCAAAACCAGAAAACCCGATCCTCCACCGGATGTTCGTGGTAATACATCACGGCGGCCATTCCACCTGCGCTTGCAGCACCGGCGATAAGGAAATAGACCAGCAGCTGCCATTTCACTTGACGAAGCTTCTTTAATATGACCATATGGTTAACCTACCCGCTGAATTTTCACATCTCCGATGAACATGCTGGTGACGATCCGAATTTTTTTGCCGGCTTCCTGATAGGTGTCCGGTGTGTAATTTACATTTTTAAATATTCCGCCTTCTCGCTTCTCCATAATGTGCATATCCCCGAGAAAAGATGAAGATGTCACGCGAATTTCTAAATCAGCGTCGTATGGAACGAAAATTTTCACATCACCGATAAAGGAAGAGATGTTCATTTTTGTCTCGCCATATGGAATATGCGCCTTGGTTAAATCAATGAAGGTATCGCCGATAAAATGCGAGATATTCATTGGAACCAGCTCGAAATAGTCGCTTCCCAGCATAAAATCCCCAATAAAATTATTCTGGTTTGCTGGTGCCTTCTGAACGGTCTTGAACGGTTCTTCCCATTCTGGACTTGGTTCCGGCGGCGTCATATTGTGCGCCATCCGCTCCATTTCGTCTAATTTTCTCTTCATTTCTTCTTTCAGTTCTTCGTCCGTCATTTTCTTGTCTTTTTTCAATTCATCTCTGGCGACCTTCCACTTCTGCTTCATTTCATGCTTATGCTGTTTCCATTCCGACTTATCCATGCCGCCCGTTTCTTTATGCCATGTATCTTCCGGTGCTCCATTCCACTGTGCCCAATGATTCGTCTTTTTTTTAGGAGACAGAATAATGCTGAGTCCAAAAATAATCAGCAGTACAGGAATGATATACGGGAATATTTCATCAAATTCGATGTCAATAAAATCGAGGTTTCTGCCCAGAAAATAAACACCTATCGCAATCCCGAACAAATTCCATATCATGGATCCGGACCAGCCGTCTCCTTTGTGATGGATGAATAGTCCCTTTAGTGAAAAATAAATAATAATGAGCGGCCAATACGTTGCAATAATTTCCCCGAGATCAACTGAAATCGTACCCATCTGATCAAGGAAAAAAAGCACGCCGGCGGTAATGAGGAGCATCCCCCAAAACATTCGATTGAAAAAACCGTTCATGGTCATCCCTCGCAGTTCAAGTTCATGCTATTAGTTTACTGTATGTCCTGCCTCATGAAAAGCTTCGGGGGATGGAAGCTGATCTCGGTCTGCAGACCGAGATATACATGACTTAAAACAAAGAACCGCCTGTCCAAGCGGACAGGCAGTTCCCAGTTCTCATCACTATTGGAGCTGAAACGTGAATTTCAGCCGGTCGATCGTCATTACTTTTCAGCCTTTTGGCTTGCTTGATTTGCATTCGCAGCAGCATTTTTTGCTGTTACTTCCTCTGCAAACTCAGCGTTATATTTTTGTTGTTGGTTGTTTTGATTTTTGTTGTTTTTCGCCATGTTTTTCACCTCCCCATCTTATTTACTGGAATGATGCGACTCATTCCCATAAATATTATGGATGGAAGCGGCGATTTTTATGTACTTTTCTTCTTTGGAGAATCTTGTTCGCCTTCGAGCATCCTCTTCAATTTTTCACGACATCGATGAATTCTGATTTTCACCGTGCCTACAGGCAGCTGCAAAGCATCCGCTATTTCATGATCCTTATAACCATAAAAATATTTATATACAATCAGGGCCTGCATGTCGTCCTCCAAATGGTCTAACTGCCCCTTCACCTCAGAAGCTAATTCTTCTTCCCGAAGCGTCATTCGAAGCAAATGGTTTTTCACAGCATAATCTTCGTATTTGCCCCGCTCCAGCATCTTTCGCTTGATGATATTCAAGGCGGTATGATTCACAATGGTTTTCGCCCAAGGAATCAATTTATGCGGTTCACGAAGAGAATTCATCTTGCTTAATATGCGAACCCATGACTCTTGAACCACATCTAAAGCATCTGCCTTGTTTTTCATCCGCGAGTAGGCAACGAAAAACATCTGCCGATACACTTCCTCCAACCACTTTCGCTCATCGTCTTGATTATCCGCACTCCGCCTATCATCCATCATTCTTGATCCCCCATTGCATCCTTATGAGATGGCGAAAAACGCATTAGCAGCCCGTCCGAGTTAACAAATCTTAACTAAAATTAACTCTATACGTTGATATTAACATCTTTTTTATGTAAAAAGTTCAATTTTCACTTAATTAGTCATGATTCGACACTATTTTCATTTCTTTTGATTTTACAAACGCAAAAAACCGCCGTCATATGACAGCGGCTCAAGTCTAACTTGTTCTATATTAAATAATTCGGTAAGTCTCATTTTTTTGACGGAACATCTCCTCCGTCAGCTTTCCTTCGCCTTCTTCGATGATGTAAACCTGAAGCTGTTTTTTGCCCCATTCTTTATATACGGCATCCTTGCTTTGGAAATATAAATCAATTTTATGTCCCTTGATCGCCGATCCGATATCAGCCACAATCCCATATCCGTATCCTGGAATCCACAGTACGGTTCCAAGAGGAAACACACTAAGATCCGCAGCAATTGTCGAAATGGTCTCTTTATCTCTTTTCACCTTGACTCCTGAATAAGTAATGCCATACGAAGGGTGATCCGGATCTTTTCCTGTCGATTCTACGCCTGCAGAATAGCCCGTTGCAATGACCTCTACAGCTCTGTAATGCTGCATCAACTCTTCGTGTGTCATTTGCGAAACGGGTTTTATTGGTTTGATGGTTTGCTGGTATGACGCATTCGACATCTTGACCGTATTCACCTCTGGTGGATGGGATTTGGCAAGATTAGAATTCGCCAGAAGGATTTTCGAATAGTAATCCGATCTGACAGAATGCTGATTCAAGGTGGCAGCCTGCTGCTGCCGCTGCAGTACATCCTGACTGGATTGGGACTGATCATACGGGTCCCTCTCCATGCGGCCAAGTGTCGTCCATAAGACGGCCAGCATCAGCAAGCTGACCCACTTGTTTGCACTGCGTATGGAACTTGACATGATGGAAACCCTCCCTAGTAAAAAGGGTTTCCATCAACAGTTCTGATTATTCGCGCGTTAAATGAAGGAACTTCAATCTTTGGAATCTGATTCCATCTAGATATTTTTAGTAACGACGATCACCGACGGCATCCAAAACTTGTTGGATGAATTGATCCACAGACTGCATGCCGATATCGCCTTCTCCTCTTTTTCGAACCGATACGCCGCCTGCCTGCTGTTCATTCTCACCAACAACGAGCATGAACGGAATTTTCTCCAGCTGCGCCTCACGAATCTTATAGCCAAGCTTCTCGTTCCGAAGATCCGCCTCTGCCCGAATTCCGCTTTCTTTCAACTTTCGGGTAACCTCTGCTGCATAATCGTCAAAGGCGCCCGAAACCGGCAGCACTTTTGCTTGCACCGGAGAAAGCCAAACCGGCAAAGCACCTGCGAAGTTTTCCAATAAAAATGCCGTCATTCGTTCCATCGTACTGATAATACCTCGGTGAATAACCACCGGACGGTGCTTGGCTCCATCTTCACCGACATATTCCAACTGGAAGCGCTCTGGAAGCAGGAAATCAAGCTGTGCAGTAGACAAGGTCTCTTCTTTCTTGAGAGCCGTCTTGATCTGAACGTCTAACTTCGGACCGTAGAAAGCTGCTTCGCCTTCGGCTTCATAATATGGCAGTCCCATCTCTTCCACAACTTCCTTCAGCATGCGCTGGGACATTTCCCACATTTCATCGTCTTGATAATACTTTTCGGTATCTTCCGGATCGCGGTATGACAAGCGGAATCTGTAATCCGTAATTCCGAAGTCTTTGTATACCTCTTGAATCAATTGTACGACCCGGGCAAATTCGTCTTTAATTTGATCCGGACGGCAGAAGATGTGCGCGTCGTTCAACGTCATTCCGCGGACGCGGTGAAGACCGGTCAGTGCTCCGGACATCTCGTACCGATATTGATTCGCCACTTCGGCAATCCGAATCGGCAACTCGCGGTAACTGTGCATATCCGATTTATAGACCATCATGTGATGCGGGCAGTTCATGGGGCGAAGAACCAATTCCTCATTATCCATCACCATGGTTGGGAACATATCTTCTTGGTAATGATCCCAGTGTCCCGAAATTTTATACAGCTCGACATTCGCCATTACTGGGGTATAGACATGACTGTAACCGAGTTTTTCTTCTTTCTCCACAATATAACGCTCTAAAATGCGACGCAGCTTGGCACCTTTCGGCAGCCAGATTGGAAGACCTTGACCCACTTCCTTTGTGAAAGTGAACATTTTCAGATCTTTACCCAGCTTACGATGATCCCGTTTCTTCGCTTCCTCAAGCAATACCAGATGCTCATCCAGCTCAGATTTCTTATTGAAGGCCGTTCCGTATATACGCTGCAGCATTTTATTATTCGAATCACCGCGCCAGTATGCTCCTGCCAGATTCAGCAGCTTGAATACCTTCAGCTTACCGGTTGATGGAACGTGAGGTCCGCGGCACAAGTCGAAAAATTCGCCCTGATCATAAATCGTAATGACGGAATCCTCAGGCAGATCGTTAATCAGTTCTAACTTCAAATGATCATCCAGCTCTCGATAAATGGCGAGCGCTTCTTCCCGGCTTACCTCACGGCGGCGAATTGGAAGGTTTTCTTTCACGATTTCAGCCATCACTTTTTCGATTTTTTCCAGATCTTCCGGAGTGAGCGATTGTTCTAAATCGATATCATAATAAAAGCCATCTTCAATGACCGGACCGATTCCAAGCTTCACGCCCTTCTGTCCATAAATTCTTTTAATTGCTTGCGCCATCAAGTGCGCCGTACTGTGACGGATCACCTCGATGCCCTCTGGTGATTCGGGCGTTACGATCTCGACTGCGGCGTCGTCCTCCAGTGTGTAGTACAAATCAACAACCTTCCCATTGACTTTACCTGCGATAGCGTTCTTTTTCAGGCTGCTGCTGATTGAGCCGGCTATCTCCTCAATGGAAACCCCGCGTTCAAACGGCTTTACTGCGCCATTTGGAAAAGTTACTTGAATCGACATGGATATTTCCTCACTTTCATTCTCGTTTTCATGTGAAATGACTGCGCAAAAACAAAAAAACGCCTGTCCCTATAAAAGGGACGGGCGTTTGTACCCGTGGTTCCACCCTACTTCAATCAACGACCGGTAAAGGTAACCGGTGCTTAAAGTGTGATCCTCGTAATTCGGTAACGGGAATGACCCGGCGATACATACTGATGGAAGCTTCCATGTTCCGTATCACAGCTGCAAAGGGGTAAATATCTGATGTAACGTAAGGAACTTTCAGCCTTCGGCTCCTCTCTCTGACACGCTCTAGCTCAGATATTCATGTCTTTGGTCTTCGCATTTTCTAAAAAAATGGACTTGGCTATTATTATAGCCCCTTTCATTTCATTGTCAAGAGCGCACTTGATTAATGCAGCTGCAGCGGTTTGGGGGCCAAAGGCTCCGTATCCAATACATTTTCCTGACACAGTACTGCCCGTTTTTCGAATATTTGCTGAATCGTCTTAATGACCTGCAGTTCAGGCTCCTTCGTATGAATGTAGATCATTTGCGGGGATACATTAATGAGCGTACTGACAATCATATCCTCATAGTTCAAATCCTGATCCAGCATTTCCACGACCATGCTTTCAATTTGCTTTGCTTTGATCGGCTCCAAATTTTCATCCAACACAACGAAATCGTAATTGCCTTTATGCACAAGATGCACAAGCGGAATTTTGGCTTCCTGCACGTAAACGAAATATTTCAGCAAATTGATAAAGTCCTGATACTGCCTCTCCATCACAAATTCGTCCACAGCATATTCAACAACATCCTTCAGTTGGTCTCGATACTGGTAAGCCCTAAATCGAATCCATCCGAGAATATGTAAGTACCTGTGTTCACGCAGGTATTCAGCTGATTCTTCGGCGATTTTGGCCTTTCTGCTGTTTAGAGCATGCATACGGTCTTCCTCGGTTTCACCTTGCTCATAAAGCAAATGCCGGCTGTATTTCTTCATTTCCTCAATATCCTGCTCATCTTCATAGCCGCTCTCCAGACGGATCAGCTGCTCCATCATGTAAGGCTCAAGCCGAGAGACGACATAATCGGAGACACACCAGCTAAGCCGCTGAATAAATGACTCTATGCCTTCCTCTGACGCTTTATATTTTACAATCACTTCGGTCCGTTCCTTGTATTTTTTGAGCTGTGTCTGAACTTCCTTCGCACTGTATTTATGTTTAAAATGACTCTTGGCCATCCTCAAAAATGTTTCCGCATCGTCCATCCACTTCTCTGTGAACAAAAAAGTAAATAGCTCCATATGCCCACTCCTTTCTAAGGCTACTAAAAGTATATGGGCGCATTCGTGCATATATACAATTAAACAATTGGAAACCGAATGAAGAAAAAGGACCGGTAAGCGTACCCCCGGTCCTTTCAATGATAAGCCGATTTAATTTTGCAAAATGAAATCTTTATCCGCATGCTCGCCCGGCTGGAAAACACGCAGATGGTTATAATACGTGTCTCTTTGAACCGGTGTTTTGCCCGCTTCACGGATCAACTGCAAAATGAGATCGATATTGACTTTGTGTGTGCATGCCGCAGCAGAGACGACATTCTCTTCCATCATGGTGCTGCCGAAATCATTGCAGCCGAATTCCAGCGACTTCTTACCGATCTCAGCCCCCATCGTTACCCATGAGGTTTGGAAATTTCGAACGTTGTCCACCATCAGACGGCTGATTGCCAGCGTCTTTAAGTACTCCTCGTTCGAAACGCGCTCCGCTTTCAAATTGGTATTATCCGGCTGGAAGGTCCAAACGATATAAGCCAGAAAACCCGGAGACGGCAGCTGATTCTGAATGCACTCGTCCTGCGCATCGCGAATCCGCAGCATGTGCAGCACCCGTTCTTCGAAGGTCTCTCCGAAGCCGATGACCATCGTCGCCGTAGTTGACATGCCGACTCGGTGAGCGGCCTTCATAATATCAATCCATTCCGTCCAAGAGCCCTTCAACTTGCTGATTTTATTGCGAATTCGATCAACCAGCATTTCTGCACCTGCACCCGGCAGCGAGTCCAATCCGGCTTCATGCAGCTGACGGAGCACCTCATCGTATGTCTCCAGTCCAGAAAGTTTCTTCATTTCCCTGATTTCAACGGTAGACAGCGAGTGCATATGTACGTTGAAATGACGTTTAATTTCTCGGAGCAGATTCAAATAATATTCGAACGGAAGGTCAGGATTAACGCCTCCCTGCATAAGCACTTCTGTTCCGCCTACATCGACAAGCTCCTGTATCTTTTGCAAAATCGTCTCATTCGGAAGCACATAACCTTCCTCAGAGCCCTGTCTGCGGTAAAAAGCGCAAAACCGGCAAAATACATTGCATATGTTCGTATAATTAATATTTCTTCCGACAACGAAAGTGGCAATCGGATCGGGATGGAATTTTTTCATAACCTCATTCGCGGCCCATCCTATTTTCTCTAGTTCATCCGATTCGAATAAAGCAACCCCATCTTCTAGACTCAAACGTTCACCACGCACGGCCCGCTCTAGTATATGATCGATCCGGCTCATGGCCCCATCTCCCTTATATGAAATACACCTATCTATGAATCTTAGCATACTACACCAACATTTTCACGTACCGTAGCCAGGCAAAAAATGAAAACAATATGGACTGCTTCAAGATGCAGTCCATACATACGTATTTGGAGCTATTCTTGTTTGTACTACACTACAAACCTAATTCTTGTCTGGATGCTTCAAATGCACGATCAAGATCCAATATGAGATCCTCTGCATGCTCAATGCCAACCGAGAAACGTAAAAGACGATCATCGACGCCGATTTTACGACGAATTTCCTCTGGAATATCGGCATGAGTTTGCACGGCCGGATACGTCATCAGCGATTCAACACCTCCGAGACTTTCTGCAAAAGCAATGAGCTGGATATGTCTCAGAATGGGCTCAACTGTACGCGCATCCTTCATTTTGAACGATAGAATCCCCGTGTTGCCGGATGATTGACGATTTTGAACATCATGACCTGGATGGCTTGGAAGCGCAGGATAGTAGACTGCATCCACCAGATCGTGGGCATCCAGCCACTCTGCTACGCGAGTCGCATTGTATTGATGACGCTCCATGCGAAGTGCCAATGTCTTCATACCACGCATGAGCAAATAACTGTCCTGCGGCGCAAGTACGGCTCCGATCGAGTTATGAAGGAATGCCATTTCCTCAGACAATGCTTCTCCTTTCGTCACAATCAGACCAGCCAATACGTCGTTATGTCCGCCTAAATATTTGGTCGCACTGTGAATGACAATATCGGCACCAAGCTCAATGGGACGTTGAAAGAAAGGACTCAGCAGCGTATTGTCGACGATGACGAGCAGCCCTTTTGATTTCGCCCATTCGCTGACTTTCCGAATGTCGGTAATCATCATCAGCGGATTCGTAGGAGTTTCAATAACGATCGCTTTGGTGGTCGGCTGTAAAAGCTGCTCCATCTCCTCAATGCTGTCCGTATCCACATACGAGGAACTGACGCCGAAACGGCTCATGATCCGTTCCAACAAGCGGTATGTTCCTCCGTATAGATCCAGGGATACGAGCAGATGGTCTCCCTGGGAGAACAAGGCAAAAATCGTTTGCAGTGCGGCCATGCCGGAACTGCAGGCAAACCCGCGGTCCCCGGATTCTAAGTCTGCGATAGCATCCTCCAGAACTTGGCGAGTCGGACTCTTCGTCCGTATGTAATCAAAGCCGGTGCTCTGACCCAGCTTCGGATGACGGAATGCGGTAGACTGAAATATCGGAAAATTGACAGCTCCCGTCGTCGATTCGGAGCGGGAACCGATCTGTGCTAAACGGCTTTCAATCTTCATGAGTTTCTCTCCCTCGAAATAATTTAATTTGAATCATCTCAGGTACGGGTACGCAGCGCCGCAGAAGGCGGCACCGTCCCTCTTTGTACCTTTCTCTTCAGCATTTTATCCAATCAAGCCTTTATTCCTGCATGCTGTCCCGGTGCACCCCACTCATAAGGAGTTACCTGATATACATAATAATTCAGCCAATTCGAAAACAGCAAATTCGCATGGGCCCGCCATGTCACCCGGGGGTACCTATTCGGATCATCATTCGGAAAATAGTTTTTCGGAATTTGAATATCCATTCCTTTTTGCAGATCCCGTTCATATTCCCATTTTAAGGTCTCTGCATCATACTCGGAATGTCCTGTAACGAAAATCTGTTTACCGTCTCGAGTGGCAGCAATATAAACGCCGGCTTCATCCGATTCGGATAAAATCTCAAGCTCCTCGACTCGTTCAATATCCTCTTTTCTTACTTCCGTATGACGGGATTGCGGGACGTAAAACACCTCGTCGAACCCTCGAAGAAGCTTCACATTCAGCTTATTGATCGTATGCGGAAATACACCGAATATTTTTTGTTCTGTATCGTACTTGTTAATTCCATAGTGATAATACATACCTGCTTGTGCACCCCAGCAAATATGTAGGGTGGATGTGACATTCGTCTTCGACCACTCCATAATTTGCTCCAGTTCCTTCCAATAGTTCACTTCCTCGAACGGCATCGTTTCCACCGGAGCGCCTGTAATAATCATCCCATCAAACTTCTCATCCTTAATATCTTCGAACGTTTGATAAAACTGCTCTAAATGCTCGGCAGACGTGTTTTTGGAATTATAGCTCTTCGTACGCACTAAAACCGGATCGACCTGAAGCGGCGTATTGCCGATTAAACGAAGAAGCTGATTTTCCGTCGTAATTTTGGTAGGCATCAGATTGACCAATGCGATTCGAAGCGGACGAATGTCCTGCCGCATTGCAGCGGTTTCATCCATCACGAATATATTTTCCTCCGCCAGTACTTCCTTCGCCGGTAATTTATCTGGAATCTTAATCGGCATACGGTCCAACTCCTTCTTGTGTATAGTCAATTTCGTTAGAAGCTCATACTCTTATAAGAGCCCGGTAAAAAATAAAAAAACCTTCTTACATTAAAAGCAAGAAAGGTCCACTTATTTGTTCCGTTCAATGGCCTCTCTCATCTCTCAGAAACGCATATCACGCCCCTGCAAGATTTAGCACCGTGCATTTACGCTTTCACGAAAATGTCGGTTGCCGGGTATCATCGGGCTAGTCCCTCCACCTGCTCTTGATAAGAGTTCGAAACGATTATTCGGTTAATACTACTGTAATCAAAGAAAGCCGCTGCGTCAAGAATAAAATAAACGCTTCACGCGACGAGTAAGTCATACCGGACACCAAACCTCATCATTCCAGATGACAAACAAAAAGGTGATTACAATGCATACGACAGCCCATACCGATACCATCGTATTCGAAATCCACCAATTGCTGGAGCAATCCAAGCTTAAGGAGCTTCATGCGCTGCTGGGTGAGCTGCAGCCATTCGACTTTGCGGAAATTTATGAACTGCTTCCTGCTCCATCCAAACCTAAATTTGTACTTCAACTTGACTCGAGACAGCTGGCCATGATGATACAAGAGCTCGATCTTGAACTCCAGATGGAGGTTCTGCATTATATTGGCTTTGAACGTTCGCCCGATGTGCTGGACCGGATGGACAATGACGACTTGGCCGATCTATTGAAGGAACTGTCGTTTAAAGAAATGGAGGCTTTTCTTTCTTCCATGCAGAAGGAAGAGTCGGAATACGTACAGCATTTAATGAAATATGATCCGGAAACTGCCGGCGGTATAATGACGAACCGATTCGTCTGGATACGAAACCATTATACGGTTCGCGAAGCGGTCGATAAGCTGAAAGCTTTTGCAGCCTATGCGGAAAATTTGTTCTATATGTATGTCCTTGACGAAAACAAGGTTTTGGTTGGCGTTGTTTCGTACCGTGATCTGCTGCTGGCCCATCTTGACGACCGTATTGATGAAATCATGTATAGACGTGTCATTAGTGTTCATGTCGACACCGATCAGGAGGAAGTTGCACGTACGATTGAAAGGTACAATTTCATATCTGTCCCGGTTGTTGATAGCGACAAGCATTTGCTGGGGATCGTAACGGTCGATGATGTGATCGACGTCATCGTTCATGAAGCGGCTGAAGATATACAGAAGCTCTCCGCAACAGGAGCCGGTAAGAAAGGGATCGATTTTCAGACGAGCGTGATTTCAGCGTCAGCCAGACGATTGCCCTGGCTGCTGCTTCTTCTGCTGCTTGGCATGCTGTCCGGAAGCATGATCGCCAGATTCGAAGAAACGCTGGAACGCGTCGTAGCGCTCACCTTCTTCATGCCCATGATCGCTGGCATGACAGGAAATACGGGAACACAATCGTTAGCTATCGTCATTCGAGGACTTGGAACAGAGCGGCTCCATAAAGGAGCGCTGATCAGACTCATCTCCAGAGATTTCGGAGTAGGGCTTGTCTTAGGCCTTATTTGCGGGATACTCATCGGCATCATTGCTTACATTTGGCAAGGGAGCGTCATGCTTAGTTTTGTCGTCAGTCTTTCCCTTCTGCTAACGCTGGTAATCGGCACGCTCGCTGGAACACTAATTCCCCTGCTGCTTTATAAACTAAAGATCGATCCTGCCATCGCCTCAGGACCTCTTATTACAACATTGAACGATTTATTTTCACTGTTTGTTTACTTTGGTCTTGCGACTTTATTCATTAACCAATTATAGGTGGAATGGAAGCGGCATTTCACTCTTGCTGACAAGCAGCAATCGGTTTATACTAAATGAGGATTTTGAGCATTACAAGATCATTGTACGAGGTGAATCAGCGTATGGACGGGGACCGACCGAGGGACAACGTGCCAGCATGCAAAAAGCAGAATATGATGGGAAACAAAGGTACCCTAGAACCGCGCAGCATTCTTAAACTCGACTGATCAGGCGTACCTTTGTTCTCCTGTCGCTGAAAGGGAGTGACAAGATGAAGGTACGTTTAGTCGTTGACGGCGTATTTGAAGAAGTCGAGCAGGTTACGGAGGCGCTTCATCCGCCCGAAAGCGGATTTTACTGGATCGACGCTTCTACCGAAGACTTGCAAGAGCTTCAGCATATTTTCAATCTACATGATTTGGCTGTGGAAGACTGCATGAACGAGGAAGAACAGCGGCCGAAACTGGAAATTTATGATGCAGGACATTATTTTATCGTGATTAATAGCATTCGATTTGATGATGAGGAAATATTTCTTCGTTCCTTAAACATTTTTCTGGGCAGGCATTTCATTATTACCGTCACACAGCAAAAAATCAATGAACTTCGTTTAATCAAACCATTGCTATTAGAGGAAAAAGTAAATCAAGCCGATCGCTTCTTGTATCATCTCATTGATTTAGTCATCGATAATTACTTTACCGTCAGTGATCGGATTGAAGCCAAAATTGAAAATCTAGAAGAAGATATTTTAATGCATACCCGCAAATCGCATCTGAATGAAATTATTGGTCTTCGCAGTGAGATATTGTGGTTAAAAAAAGCGCTGGGTCCGCAAAAAGAGCTCATCGCGACCTTGAACCGCAAGGAACTCAGACTCATCGATGATGAACTGCAGAAGTATTTCAGCGACATCTACGAGAACTCCGTGAAAATATCGGAAACCTTTGATACGTTCAGAGACTTGATGGGCAACCTTAGAGAAGCTTATCAATCCAGTGTGGCGAACAGGGCCAACGAAATCATGAGGGTATTTACGGCGATTACAACCATATTTATGCCGCTTACCGTCATTACTGGTATCTATGGTATGAACTTTGATCATATTCCCGAGCTGCACATGTCAAACGGCTATTACTTTGTATTAGGGGCCATGGTTACGATCGGCAGCTTGATGTTTTTATTGTTTAAAAAGAAAGATTGGTTGTGAGGGAAGCCCGCCTGGGCTTCTTTTTTTATGTAAAATGCGGATTCACATTCTTTCAATCATTGAAAAATTTCATAAGATCAACCCGATTCCTGGCTAATCTTGTCTAAAGTGTGACGTCCTCCGCAGGATTCTGGAGGATCTGACCAAAATAGGCAGTTATCTCTGTGTAATCTATGCTTACATAAGTTGAGCATGAGATACTCTCTCTGAGCCCAGCTCAGCAAGGGTGAGCTCTTTTAGCGATTCATGTTACCATTAGTAACTGTAATCATCCTTTTGGAAATTTGATGGGAATGAATGAAGGGGGAGTCTTTGTTAAATGAAGTTAATTTCAAAAAAGTTTTTGTTATTTTTCGTCTTGTTGACCTTGGTGGCAGCTGTCATCGGCTGTGGTAACAACAATGGAAGTAAAGGCGGAAAAGTGGTCATGGTTGAAGATTTTGAACAGCCCGACATCGAAGGAGTCAGAGGATACGGTGCGGCCGCGTTCCGCAGCGAGGATGTTGCACTCAGAGATGCTTTTAATACGGAGTTAGCGAAATTAAAAGAATCCGGCGATTTATTAACCTTGTTGGAGGAGAATGGTTTCTCCGAAGCTGAGCTTCCTGGAGACCAGTCAATGAAAGCGTTATGCGGACCTAGCTTCCAAGAAGGAAGCGGCGGTAATACGCTTGAGAAAATTAAATCCGAAGGAAAGGTCGTCGTCGGATTCGCGAATGAAAAGCCTTATGCCTATCAGGATGAAAACGGCGAATTGAAGGGTGAAGCTATTAGTGTTGCAACCGCCGTCTTCAAAAATATGGGGATCGAGGAGATTGAAGGCAAGCTTGTTGAATTCGGAAGCCTGATTCCTGGACTGCAGGCAGGACGCTTTGATGTCATCACGGCAGGAATGTACATTACACCTGATCGCTGTGAACAAGTCGTCTTTGCTGAACCGGAGTACAGCATTGGTGAAGCGCTGGGAGTCATTGAAGGCAATCCGAAGGATCTGCACAGCTATGAAGATATCGCAAACAATCCTGACGCCAAAATAGCAGTGATGCAGGGAGCCATTGAAATCGGCTATTTGGAGCAGGTTGGTGTAAAGGATGACCAAATTGTTAAAGTTCCGGATCAAGCAGCGGCTTTGAACGCTGTACAATCTGGACGCGCAGATGCCGTTACGATGACATCGATGTCATTAAAATCGATTCTGGAATCTGCGGAAGGTAAATAAACAACTTTGTGGCTTTGACCCTGTGCAGCCCCTTGGCCGCGACAGGGTCATTGTCACGGAGGAGAGGAGTTGGGATTTATTTCTATCGCAAGTTACTTACCCGAAATGTTAAGGGGGACATGGATAACGGTCCAGGTTACCTTTTTATCGGCCATTGTCGCCTTTTTCGTGGCATTTCTATTCGGATTAGGACGACTTTCAAGATGGAAGCTGATCAATGGAATTTGTTATGTTGTCGTTGAATTTATTCGCGGTACGTCACTCATGGTTCAGCTCTTTTGGTTGTATTATGTCCTGCCGTTTTTCGGTATTTCATTCAACGAGCTTTTGACCGGTATAGTGGCCATTGGACTCAACTACGGGGCTTACGGATCGGAAATTGTTCGCAGCTCCATCAAGGCCGTGCCGAGTGGTCAAAGGGAAGCAGGAATCGCTTTAAATTTATCCCCGATACAAATTATGATGAGGCTGATCATTCCTCAAGCTTTCATCCGAATGATTCCACCTTTCGGCAATCTCCTGATCGAGCTTTTAAAAGGAACTTCTCTAGTATCCTTTATTACGTTAGCAGATTTGACCTACGAGGCCATGACCTTAAGAAACCATTACTATTCAGAACAAGGCATGATATTTGCTCTGCTGCTCGTCATTTATTTTATTTTAGCTTACGCTATGACCCTGGGTATGCGAGCGCTTGAAAAACGCATGTCAGCAGGGAGGTTGTAACGATGTGGGATTGGAACTACGCATTTGAAGTGCTGCCTGAAATTCTTGCTGCATTAAAAATTACGGTTACAGTCACTTTCGTATCCTTTGCGCTAGCATTAGCAGGCGGCTTAGTGCTTGCACTGTTAAGACGAAGCAAATCGAAGTGGCTCTCTTGGCCAGCAGCAGCTGTTATTGAATTTATACGAAGTACACCGATTCTCGTCCAAGCCATTATTTTGTTCTTTGTATTGCCGCTGTACGGCATTACTTTTTCCGCATTCACCGCAGGTGTCATTGCGCTAGGTTTACATTACAGCACCTATTTATCCGAGGTGTATCGTTCCGGCATTGATGCGGTCCAAAAAGGACAATGGGAAGCGGCACAAGCACTGAACTTTTCCAAGTCACAAACTTGGATCCGTATTATTTTACCGCAAGCCATACCGCCAATCATTCCGGTTCTTGGAAATTACCTCATCACGATGTTTAAAGAGACGCCTATCCTCGCAGCCATTACTTTAATGGAAATTTTGGCTACTGCAGAGGAAATTGGCTCTGAAAGCTGGCGTTATTTAGAACCTATCACGATTGTCGGTATTCTGTTCCTGCTTCTCAGCTATCCATCCTCTCTGCTTGTCAGTTATTTGGAGAAGCGATTAAACCGGGGACAAACATAATACAAGAAATGACAATCAACCAACAAAACAAGGAAGTGAACCTATGAACGAAAAGGTTAAACCCGTTGTAAGCTATCGCAATATTCGAAAATGCTTCGGTGATTTGGAGGTACTCCATTCCATCGATTTAGATATTATGCCTGCTGAGAAAGTAGCCGTCATTGGTCCGAGCGGATCCGGTAAAACCACGCTGGGGCGACTGCTGATGACGTTGGAGGAACCGACCTCAGGCACGATTGAAGTTGACGGAGAGATGCTGTGGCATCAAGAGGTGAAGGGCAAGCTGGTCCGTGCCAGCGAAAAGCATCTTCATAAAGTTCGGGGGAGCATCGGTATGGTGTTTCAGCATTTTAATTTGTTTCCCCATATGACGATTATGAAAAATGTAACCGAAGCACCAATACGTGTACTTGGGAAATCGAGGAAAGAAGCGGAAGCAGAAGCGCTTGAGATGCTGGATAAAGTAGGTATGGCTGATAAAGTCGACAATTACCCTTCCCAGTTGTCCGGCGGACAGAAGCAGCGTGTCGCTATTGCTAGAGCGCTCGTCATGCACCCGAAGGTCATGATTTTCGACGAGCCGACTTCTGCGTTAGACCCTGAGCTGGTGGGCGAGGTGCTGAATGTCATTAAGGATATTGCCAAAGAAGGCAGCATGGCGATGCTCCTCATCACCCACGAAATGGACTTCGCCTATGAGGTGGCGGACCGCGTCATCTTTACGGATGGCGGAAATATCATCGAGGAAGGTCCTCCGCAGCAAATTTTCGAAAATCCACAGAGTGAACGCCTTCAGTCCTTCATCAGCCGCTTCCGTGAAGGCAGCAGCAGCTATGGCACTGCCTAACCGCATAGAAGTACCGCATGTAAGAGCGCCTCTATAAAAGGGGCGCTCTTTTTATCTAAAGCATCAGGCTACACCGCAGCCTCTTCTCCCTCGCTTAGATATACCATTCGCAATAAGCGAATGATCGTATACAGCGCATCCAATCCTCTGCTGGATTGCTCCTCTTCGGTGTAGACTTGTGTCAATACAGGCTTCAAAAATCGCGTCCCGTGCCGCTTGAAAGCTTTCACAATCTTTTCTTTTTCTTTATTGTCCAGCTGCTCCAGCTGTTTCTCCGCCCACGGTGTGATATCATAACCCTCTTTTGAAAGCTTTTCGACCTGCTTCACGGCCTCACTTTCCGTGCATGATAAGAGAGACGCAATTTGCTCCAGCGGAAGAAGCTGCTGAATGCCAAGAAGCAGCTTTTTGTGTCCAGTTAACCTCTCTCTTTCCTGCTGCCATTGCTGTATCCTTTGATTCAGCTGCCAGCTCCGATAGGCGTCTAAATCTATAGAACCTACGATCCAATCCAGAGGAAAACGGGTTTCTTCCGTATCACTTTCTGCCAAAATCTCAGCCAGCTCCTGTCCATATTGGTTCCACTTGCCCAAACCGAATCCTGGAATAAGCAGGAATTGTTCCTGAGTGCGCGGAAAAAACGTGCACAGCCGCTTTAACAGGCGATTGGAAGCGATAAAGAACGGCGACATCCCCTTTTCCTTTGCTTTCGCTCTTCGCCACTCAACAAGCTTGCTGTAGTACGATGAATCATGTTCATTCTCACAATAATAATCAATTAAATCCATGGATGGATCCGATGGTGTCGTAGAAAGCAGCTCCTTCGGCATAAAGCTGCTCACCCAAGCCTGATATCCAGCAAGCAGTTTAGCAGCTGTCCCGCATTTCATGCTGTATTCCATTTCCTCCATGTCGCTTCCTTCATACCACTGCTCCTGCAATGCCCGCTTTTGATGTTCTTGTTCCGTCCATGTCACCGTCAGCTTTCCTTTTTCTTCGGAAACTGACAGTTGGGCAGGATATGCGGTGCCGTCCAATCCTTTCTTTTCAAACGTCATTAAAAACAACAGCTGCATGGCGCAAACACTCCTTTACATGATTAAGGGATAAAAAAAAGCACCCCCCTTGCTTGTTCAGCAAGAGAGGTGCTTCCCCTATGTATAATTCAAGCTATATTATACCTGTATCCGCTCAAAATTTCAATCCCCCATTTCATGCTTGCTGCGGTTATAATGTATCTAGAATAAAAAAAATTCGATCGTATATGTTTCAGAATGACCGATTTCTCAAGTTGCACAGTAAAATCCTTTTATCCTTTCTTAGGAAAGAAATGTTCTCATTCATCTTTAATCCTTAAAAAAGACCTGCTGCAAGGAGTGCACACATATGTCCCAATTTGATTTCTTATCCGATTCCACTGAGCAAACCTCAACACGATTTGTTTGCTTTATCGGTGAAGAGAGCCTGCACCGTTTTGACTTGGCCATTACGACGACAGATCGTTTTTACGGTAAAAAGCTCGTCACAGATCTTCAGTCTGGGCGCACAGCCATCCTTGGTCCTGATGATCTGGAGGAGGAAGGATATCTTCAGCACGTATACCAGCTTAAGGAGGACGAAGCAAACGAGCTGTACCAGTTTCTCCTTCTCGTCGTAGGCCCCGTCCATTTCAGTGATTTGTAAGATCACGGTGGTAAGCAGAGCGTTTCATTTCATTGAATAGCAACGTCAGTTTCAGATTCTTTGCTCCATCAGCCCCTACGAAGCCGTTACTTCTCCCCGCACCATGCCTCTATGCTGCAGCCATTTGAGACCCAAAGGAACGCCAATAATAATGGTGAGCAGCCTTACAAATTGAAATGCCGTAATCAGTTCCGGATCTCCACCTACAGCCGTGCCTGTAATGACCATTTCCGGTAATCCTCCCGGTGCGAAACACAAGATGGCGGTCTGAACAGGAATATGGGTCATGTAGGAGAATAAGATGCCAAGCCCAAATGATGCAGCGATGACAAGGAGTGAAAGCAGGATGTACCATCCTAAATATTTCGCCCCTTTCACAATATCCTCGATTGAGGTCGTCCGTGTCAGGTGAATCCCAATGACAAGCTGCGACGCGAAGATGATTTGCTCGGGAAGGACTAACCAATCGATTCCTACAGCCCCCCCCGCAGCGACAACAAGCATGGGCACGATAATAAAAGCAACAGGCAGCCAGCGGTTCATCAGCCAGCCAAGCAAACCGGCAATCACGTATCCAAGGATCGTATACCACGCTCCATCCACTGCGGCTGTTTGCGAATGAACGCCCTGAAAATCTGCCACGAACCACCAGGATATCACCGAAGGAACCGTAAACACAACCGCCAGCAGTCTCACCGTATGCATTAACGCGATCTGCGATGTATTGGCTTTCAAATTTTCACTTGCAGCTACCATCTCCGCTAATCCTCCGGGTACTGCCCCTAATACACCCGTTATTGGTTTTTCACGCATCATTCGTGCGAGTACCGCCCCCATCCCTGCAGCGGCTGCAATCAACAGCAGCAAACATGCCATATAGGGCAGCAAAAGCGGAGCTGTTTTCTGAAACGTTCCTAAGCTTAGAGAAAGTCCAAAATGGCAGCCTAAAGCAACATAAGCCGTATTCCTGAACAAAGACGGAAGCTTCGGCTGCTTTTTCTTCCACGCCTTCACCGTAAGCAGCACGCTCAGCGGCCCTAATATCCAAGGCAGCGGAAAATGTATCGAGTGAAACAGCCAACCTCCCAGTACCGCCATCGTGTATAGTCCGAGCTGTGTCCACATCTTTCTTTTACCACTTCCATCCGATCGCCCTCTTACTGGGGCTCATATTTTCCCTTTACTTCCATGATTGTAACACATAAACGAACAGGGCTTACCGCAAAATAACGAAACAGTATCGATTTTCCCTGCATTGAAAATGAAAGCACAGCAGGATCATATCAAACGGTATGGCCCGACTTAGCAGCGCAAGAGGATGAAAGGAGAGGATGTAGAATCATGGCAGACGAATTTATGGAGGAACGAAGAAGTGACTATACCGATGTTTCTAGCGTGGAATCACAGCGTAATGATCTGATTGCAGAAGAATTTCCAGAAGGACCTTACGGCTCCAGCCTTCCTGTTGAATCTTTAGGCAAAAGTACACCCTGGCGAGAGGATCAACGACCGCCGAACAGTTATAGCTACGAAAACCGCCAGCTTCACGCCGACCTGCCAAGGCAATATCCTCCCTCGCACGATACGAATACGGAATATGATGAGAATGGAAGTCAGGACGTTTAAAAATCCAGAAAAAAAGCCATCCATACTTACATGTATGAGATGGCTTCTATCTCTAGATCACTTGTTTTTCGATTGTACGAATCAAGGACTTAAACTCGAACTCCTCCAACGTTCTCAGAAGCTTCGGTTTATTAATTTCGTATCGACATTCCTCTAGTTCACAGTCAACCGGAACATCCCTAACGATCGTTGCCAGCTGCCGAGATAAGTAAATTTGCTCCTTATGCTGAGTCAGACGTTCCTTCAGCTTTCCTTTGATCTCATCCAAATGCGCATAAACTCCGTCTACGGTTTCATATGCATCGATCAGCTTTAATGCGGTTTTAGGACCGACGTTCGGACAACCCGGTATATTATCCGCAGTATCTCCCATCAGCGCCTTCATTTCTACCACTTGAAATGGATGCTTCAAGCCTCGAATCTCCTCAAGGTTACCCAGATGAATCGTCTCATAGTTGCCAAAGCCTTTTTTCATCAATGTGACCTGAACATGCTCATCAATGAGCTGAAGCGTATCGCCGTCTCCGGTCAAAATGTTCACAGGCACTCCCTGCTTCGAAAAACGCGCTGCCAACGTGCCGATTACATCGTCCGCCTCGTATCCTTTTACCCCAACACAGGGAATATCGAATGCTTCGACTAGATCACGCAGCTTGTCAAATTGCGGTACGAGCTCTTCCGGAGGAGCATCCCGATTCGCTTTATATAAATCGTACATTTCATTGCGAAATGTCTGCGATCCCATATCAAAAGCACATACTACATGGGTCGGCTGGAATGTCTCTACCGCGTGCAGCATATATTTCGTAAATTGATAAATACCATTCGTACATAGACCATAAGAGGTACGCATATAATTGCCGGTCATCGCCATCGAGAAAAATCCTCTAAACAACAGCGCGAAACTATCAATGATCAGTAAAGACGGCTGCTGCTTCTCCTGGGGAATCGTCATCCTATTCATCCTTTCCATTTCAAATGCAACGATCTATTCAACCGTACAAGTGTACCATACTTAGTTGCTTCGAGGGGAATCCGAATACAAGTATGATCTTCCAACACCTTCACATGAATTGTGCAGGCTTTCTCCCTTAGATTAGGTAAGCTGATTCACCACAAGCACCGCACCTCCGGTTGCCAGCCCTTCGTCTCCAAGCATACTGCGGCTGAATTCCACCTCATAATCGACAGGATCATAAATCTTCTGCTGTGCGGTCTCCGCGGCGGTTTCGAAAAAAAGGTCATGACGAGTGACGAGCGGACCGCCTAATATAACCCGTTCCGGATGCAGAATGTTAATCAAATTGGCAAGACCGATACCAAAATAAACACCCGCTTCGGTGACAAGCTCCTTAGCAAGCGAATCTTCCAATTTCAAAGCCTCTATAATATGAGCAAAATGTAGCTGCTCCAGGCGATTGACCCATTCACTCATAACGCTTTTACGCCCCTGCTTCATTTTACTGCGCGCCTGCCTCTCAATCGCATAAATCGATGCGTACGATTCGAGACATCCGTAATTGCCTTTCGGATCGCGGGGCGATATGCCGTCGCTCTGAATGATCATCTGACCGATGGAATCCTCACGATTGACGGCGCCATAAATAATATGATCATCCGAGAGCACAGAAAAGCGAAGACCGGTCCCGACATGCACATACAGCATATGCTTTGCCTTGTGCCCAGAATTGCACCAATACTCGGCAAGCAGTGCCGCATTGGCTCCATTGTCTAATAAGACCGGAAATTGAAGCGCCTTGCGCAGTACATCGACTATGGGTACCTGAGACCATCCTCCAGCTGGGAAATACAATGGCTCTAAAATGATCCCCCTGCTTTGATCTAATGGACCGACCGCACCAATGCCAAGTCCCAGCAGCTCTGAACGGGAAATATGATGTTTGCTTAACATATGTTCTACGGCACCGACGACATTTTCTTCAAATCGTTCCGGCGTCATCGAAGCGGTCATCGCCCAGGTGTACGTATCGTATTTATTAAAATGCAGGTCACACAGTACAAGCTTAGAGTGAATACGAGAAATATCCAGACCGAATGCATATCCTTTGCGGGGAGAAGTGCGGTATAAAATAGGTCTTCTGCCTCCGGTCGATTCACCGAAACCTACTTCTTCAATCCAGCCTTCGGAAAGTAATTCATCCAGCACTCGGGTCAGTGTCGATCCCGTCAGACCGCTTTGTTCCAACAGCTGCAGCTTAGAAACGACACCCTGCTTTCTCAGCAAGCCATAGATCTGCTTGCTTTTCGGATTTGGTATCCGCTGTTCGATCTGAATCATGACCATTCCTCAATCCTTTATTGTTCTGAAACAAAATAAAAAGGCCGCAGCTACTGCATAGCCTTTGATTAAATATCATTTCTACAAGTAAATCACAATTCCTGCCACCCCGGAAAGTCCGATCACAGCTAGCGGATGCAGCCGATATTTCATTAAGAGAAACAGCGAGCCGGCAAATATCGCAATCAGCCCTATCTGTTCTAAACTTGCCGAACCGATCATACCGCTTCTCATGGCAAAGCTGAGTGCAGCATAAATAATAAAACCGGTAATGACCGGCCTTAATCCATAAAAGGCGCACTTGACCGATCTGTACCTAATGTACCGGTACAAGAACATACTGATCGAGATCACTAAGAGCAACGAAGGCAGCGTCATCGCGAAGGCTGCAATAATCGCACCCGGAAGTCCCGCTGTATGATATCCGATAAATACAGCACTGTTCGTCGCTACAGGACCTGGTGCCATTCCGGCTACGGCGATAACCTCCGTAAACTCATTGGCGCTCATCCAATGAAATCGTTCGACGACTTCTTCCTCTATGATCGGTATCATAGCATATCCCCCTCCAAAGGAGAAAAATCCGATCAACAGGAAAGCAACAAATAACTGAAGAAAGATCATAATGCCTCCTAAATGCCGTCCCCGATGAAATAGTCGTGCGATTTATATTGTAATTCTTCATTTTCCAACCTTGTGTATCTGCCGGCTTTGTCCCGAATTTTCACCGTGATCATACCGAGCACACACCCTCCGGCAATGACAAATATCGGATGTACGTGCAGCCAAAGCAAACATAGTACAGCCAATGCAGCAATACCGATTGTCGTTTTATCTAGAAAGGAGGTTCTGCTCATTCGGTAAGCCGCGAACGTAATCATGGCGACGACAGATGCACCGATTCCCTTAAATGCGGCCTGAACCGCGGCGATATGCTCAAATTGGATATAAAATATGCTCAGCGCCATCACAATCACAAACGTTGGAACCAACATTCCCAATGCAGCTGCTATGGCCCCCAACACACCGCTCAATCGATATCCGAT
The DNA here is from genome assembly GCF_042658665.1 of Marinicrinis lubricantis. Classification (NCBI taxonomy): domain Bacteria; kingdom Bacillati; phylum Bacillota; class Bacilli; order Caryophanales; family Paenibacillaceae; genus Marinicrinis; species Marinicrinis lubricantis. The sequence continues at coordinate 44,628 of NZ_JBHSQV010000034.1, read as the reverse complement.
AAATGCCGCAGAGTTGATGGCAATTGCACCGGGTACGGTTTGAGCGACCACAAATACTTCACCCATCTCTTCTTCCTTCATCCATCCTCTCCGCTTGACGACTTCTCTTTCGATCAATGGCATGACCGAATATCCGCCCCCAAAACTTATCGGACCGATTTTCAGAAACGATAGAAACAATTGAAACAAAACAAGCCATTTCCTGTTTGAATCCATGCTGCGACCCCTCTTAATCCGTCATTCATTCCTGTTCTTCTATATCATTATAAAACAACTTCTTTTCATTTTGGGCAAAAGATTATGGATATTTGATTGATTTCAATTGATCTTTATAAGAATAGAAAAAGACAGTCTGTTCATTCAGACCGTCTCCAGCGATACATCCCATTTCCCGGGAAATTTGTCGAGGATTATGAACCCACAATGGGATAATACGAGCTGTTTTGTGTGTAATACAGCATATAACCTAAAAATACAGCTAATCCCGCATAAGCAGCTCCGAACTTTAGGCGAACCATCGACGGGACATCGTAATACTTGTCATTCTCAAACTGTACTAATTCTATATTTATTTTGATTTCAGCATATGTCGGCTGTTCTGCTGGAACTTGAATCACGCCGCTCGTTTCAACACGATGAATGATCGACTGCTGCGGAATATGAATCACTTCACGTATATTCATCGCTTCCCAACATACCTCCAGCAGCTGCTCGCCATCCAAAGTGGAGTACGTCGTGAATTCCAGCTCTCGTCGGTGGTATTCACCGGGAAGTGAATCCCCCCACATGGCGAGCGAATCCAAGGGCACCTCGCACCGCGTTGAAAATCGTTCCTTCCTCTTGCGATCTTTCTTCAACACATATTTTTGAAGCAGCTCCCAGGCAAACAAAGCCCAGATCAAAATAAATATAAAGCTATTTAAATATATCGCCAGTCCTAAGCCTAAAACAAGACCAATCAGCCACAGCCAACGTGTCACTGCTGTCGAAATTCGTCCTCCATCTAATGGATGGACCGGGATTAAATTGATCAGATTAAGAAAAAATCCGATGTTGGCGATGACCAGCCACAGCGGATCCTCTATCCATATCCCGATCAGTAATGTACAGACAGCACCTGCTGTACCTAATAGCGGACCTCCGTATGCAACATAGGCTTCGGTTGCAGCGTCCCGAGGATGCTTCTTAAGTGCAATGAAGGCACCAATGAATGGGATGAAATACGGTGCACTGACCGGAAGACCTTTAAGCTTCGCCGCGATCAAATGCCCCATTTCGTGAATGAATATCATCGTGACTAAACCAATAGAAAAACCTAACGGATACCAAATGGCATAAGTGCCGATCGTAATCAGCATACTGATCAGCGGTCCGGCGAACTTGGCCGTCTTGAGCAGCGCCAATATCGACTTCAGCTTCGTGGCAATAAATATCGCAACCGCCCCGAAGATCCACCAGTTTTTTCGTTTCTCAGGTTGAGGCATGCATATCCTCCCTTCCGAGATTACGCCCCCCACTGCTGCTGATATACGTCCTCTTTGAAGCCTACCGTCACCTTCTTACCATCCGTTACGATCGGTCTTTTCAGCAGCATTCCGTTGGAAGACAGCAGTTCCAACTGTTCTTCTTCGGTCATATCCGGCAGTTGATTTTTCAAGTCCATCTCACGATACACCTGGCCAGCGGTATTAAACAGCTTCTTCAGTTCGACGCCGGATTTCAAATATCCCTTTAACTCTTCTTTCGTAGGCGTCTGCTCAACAATATGTTTTTTTTCAAGCTCATGTCCCCTCTGTTCAAGCCATTTGATCGCGCTGCGGCACGTCCCGCACTGCGGATAGTGGTATATTGTTAATTTCATAGATGCAACCCTCAATCTCTTTATATTGTACGTCTTAACTCTTGCTCCAGAATCAGCATATCTTCCGGGAACGGTGCTTCGAACACCATCTCCTCGCCAGTAACAGGATGAGCAAATCCAAGTTTGGCTGCATGTAATGCCTGCCTTCCTATTGGATATCGCGCATTCACTGCTTCATCTCCATAACGACTGTCACCGATGAGAGGGTGGCCTTTAAACGTCATATGTACTCTGATCTGATGCGTTCGCCCAGTTTCTAACCTAAGCCTGACCTTTGATGCTTCTTGATACGTTTCGAGCACCTGATAGTGAGTTCTCGCAGGGTACCCTTCTTTAATGACCATACGATAATGGGGGTTTTCTGGATCCCGATCGATCGGAGCGTCAATGACTCCCTCGCTCGGATCAGGATGACCGATAACAATTGCCTGGTACTCCTTAAGCACACGGTCCTTCTGTTCGAAAATCCGCTGCTGTACAAAAGGATTTTTTGCGATACACATGACGCCCGATGTCTCCTGATCAAGACGATGAATAGGGCGAAAACGAAACTTGACTCCTTTGCTCTGCCAGTAGTGTACGACTCCATTAGCCAGTGTATTCTGATAATGGCCCAATGTAGGATGAACAATTAAACCCGCAGGCTTGTTCACGATCAGCAGGTGCTCATCCTCGAATATGATATCAATGGGAATCGGTTGAGGGAGAATATCGTCGGATGATTCTTGCTCCATCCGAACCTCCACCAAATCCCCTTGGTGCACGATCATGCTGGTAAAGGCCCTTTTGCCGTTGACCGTAATTCCTTCTTCCGTGAATTTCAATCTCGACACTAATTTTCTAGACAAGTTCATTCGGCTGCGCAGGACGGTTCGCAAATACCATCCATCTTCTGCTTCCGTTATCGTATACTGGAGTGGTTCATAATACGTCATTGTCATGGTCTATTCTTAAACACCTCTGCACTGCGCACATATTCAACATCCGGCTCGCCCAACCTTTGGTTCGAAACTCTCGCCAGGGTAAAGAACAAATCAGATAAACGATTGACATACGTTCTGACATGTTCATTGATATCCGCCTGTGCAGCCAACGTGACAACTCTTCGTTCCGCTCTCCGGCATACGGTACGGCATATGTGCAGGGAAGAAGAAAGGAGAGTTCCTCCCGGCAATATAAACCGTGTCAAATCTTTCGTTTCCTGATCATAACGATCAATCCACTGTTCCAATCTTTCAACCATTATGGCATTTACCTTATACCCCTTCGGACCTGGCTTCAGGGCTGAAAGATCCGAACCACAATCGAACAGCTCGTGCTGTATTTCGGTCAAATCCTTTTTCATATCGGAGAACATCGCATCTTCCATTAGACTCACCGATGAACCCACGAAGCTGTTCAACTCATCGATCGTTCCGTATGCTTCTACTCTCACATCATCTTTAAACACTCTGCCGCCGATCACCGATGTTTTTCCTTCATCACCAGTTCGCGTATAGATTTTCATACCCATCGCTCCTTAAAAGGTGCATTTCATTCCATTTCTAATGGGGCTCCGATCCATTAAGAAGAAGGCTGAGCCAGCACATCCAGCACTTTTCTCGTCTTCTCCATATCATCAGCACCCGGGTGAATCACTGCGAACCATTCCTCTTGCGGTTCAAAGCCCGCTTCTTTAACAGCCCGGCTGTTGTTTACGGGTAGACCATACAGATGTTTCTCTCCGGTATATATGATCTCATTCCCTTTACCAAAGTCCACGAGCTCCACAACACCGCTTGGATAATCGTCGGGACTGTACCATTCCTCCAGCTCAATGCCCCCGCCTTGGCGCATATAATTGACAAAATCATCTTTACTTAGAATATAAATGCTGTAATCGGAAGCGGCCATATCAACCATCAGTTTGCTCGCATTATACAGGCTGTTTCCCCAAACGGAAATCGATATTCCATCCAAAGCCGGTTCCTTTTGGAGTACATCCTGCAAATTTTGCGCAAAGTCTTCGGGCTGTCCGCCCCTTGGGTAAATACTAATCTTGACATCCGCATTGTCACCATCCCCTCCGCAGCCTGCAGTGATCGCAAGCAGCAGAACGATAATCAACAATAATCCTTTTTTCACTCTCCCCACCTCGCACCCTTTTCCTGTATCTGAAGCTATACCCTATTATCATAGCAAATTCCCTAAGCAAGTGAAAATATATTACGTACGATGATCAAATGAAACAGCAAAAGAGGCGGGTGAATTAATCCCGGCCTCTTTTGATACGCATATATTCGTTAATTTTACGATCCAACATACAGCTGAGTTGAATGACGATTTCTGAAGTAAACGATTTTTGTTCGTTCACGGCTTGCTCCATCTTAGTTCGGAGATAATCTCTTCCTCCAGTGTCATGACTGTGCTGGAAGTTCGAGATATTGAAGGGGTATCACTCGTTTTATAACGACTGCGCTCATCCATGATCGATTCCAAGTAATGAATGAAACGATGATTATCTATTGCGATCAGATCGGCCCCTCCTTTACCATATGATGAACAAAACAAACAAAGGATAATCTGTTAACAATTGTAAAGTTATTCAATTGCATTATAAGATAATCTGATTGTGTTGTCCAGCATCTGAATACCGAATCCGCGTTTCGCGTAATTTCGGATGAACCGATCCATCAATTTAATATAGGCTTGACAAATTTTCCAATCCGATCAATGGCTTCCGTCAACTGATTTACGGATGTCGCATAAGAACAGCGAACGAAACCTTCCCCGCCTAGACCGAACACGTGTCCGGGAACAACCGCCACTTTGCCTTCCTTCAGCAATTGTTGGGCAAATTGTTCGGAGCTGAGTCCGGTCTTTTGAATCGAAGGGAATGCATAAAATGCTCCCTGTGGTTCATGACAATCGAGACCGATCTCCCGGAATCCTTTGACAACCAATCTTCTTCTCTGGTTATAGGATTCCATCATTTTCCCCATTTCTTCCATTCCGTTGCGCAGCGCCTCTAGAGCGGCAATTTGTCCCATAACTGGTGCGCACATGACCGTATATTGGTGAATTTTCAGCATGGCGGCAATGAGATCTGGATGACCGCATGCATATCCCATCCGCCATCCTGTCATCGCGAACGCCTTCGAAAAGCCGCTCACCAAGATGGTCCGATCCTTCATGCCTGGAAGCGATGCAAAGCTGACATGCTTTGAACCGTAGGTCAGCTCAGCATAGATTTCATCCGAAATGACAATCAAATCGTGTTTTTCCACAAGCTGTGCAATCGGAAGCCAGTCTTCATAAGACATTTTCGCACCCGTAGGGTTGCTTGGATAACAAAGAATAAGGACCTTGGACTTCGGTGTAATGGCTGCTTCGAGCGATTCCGCCGTCAGCTTGAATTGATCCTTTGCGAATGTTTCAATCGGAACAGCTGTACCGCCGGTAATCGTACCGATCGGTGAATAAGAAATATAGCTTGGCTCCGGCACCAAAATTTCGTCTCCAGGTGATATCAAGGTACGCAGCGCCAAATCAATCGCTTCGCTGCCGCCTACGGTGACCAAAATCTGATTGGAAGGCTCATAATGAACCTGAAATTGTTCGTATAAATACTTACCAATCTCTTCTCTTAGCTCCAACAAACCGGCATTCGGCGTATAGGCGGTCTTGCCCTGCTCCAGAGAATACACACAAGCCTCTCGAACGTGCCACGGTGTAATAAAGTCAGGCTCGCCGACACCGAGTGAAATAATATCCTTGCTTCCACTAACTAAATCAAAAAACCTCCGAATTCCGGAAGGTGGAATATTCCGAACCGACGGAGTAATGTAATCCTGCATACTTTTCTTGGTCAGCTCTCTATGCGTCGTCATTTCATTCACCTACGGGCTCACAAGCATTCGGTGATCATCTTGATGGTCCTCAAAGATAAACCCATCCTGCTTGTATTTCTTCAAAATGAAATGCGTTTTGGTGGAAAGCACAGAGTCTAATGTAGATAACTTATTCGATACGAAGGAAGCTACATCTCGCAGAGATTTCCCTTCAATTTCCACCTGCAGATCGTAAGCACCGGACATTAAATATACCGCCTTCACTTCCGGATATAAATAAATGCGCTCTGCGATCGCGTCAAATCCTCTGCCGCGTTCCGGTGTAATTTGCACTTCGATCAAGGCTGTCACTTTATCAGAATCAACCTTGCTCCAATTAATAATTGGCGCATATTTGACGATGACCTTATCTCGCTCCATTTCCTCAATAGCGGCTTGGATCGCTTCTTCTGATTCATCTAGCATGGCCGCCAGTACGTCAATGCCTTTTCTCGCATCTTCCTTCATAATTTCCAATATCTTAAACTTCAAATCATTCATGAGGGACACCTCCGCGCCCAGTAGTTTAATGCATTATACTTTATATTACAACGAATTGTGAAGGTCTGCAAAAAAGAAAACTGCCAAACGGAGGGATCTGTCGGCAGTTTCCTATTCAACACAGTACGCTCGTCCTTGTTTTCGCCGCATCGGCACTTTATTTATTCGTCATCACATCCCGCTGTTCACCGACCATTTTGCGCATGAAAATCCAGGAGATAATCGGAGAGCTTCCGATGACGACGAGAAAAATGATAAATGGAATCCTCTGCTCGATTCCAATCCATGTGACAAAAGCGATAAACAACAAATTTCCCAGTATGCGCCCAACATTTAGCCCTGTCTCTCTCAGCACAACATACTCGACCCTGTGCTCTACCGCTTTTTGATCCTTGCCGATTAAGTCAAAGACAGAAGATGTCATCGGTATCGCGAACATAGGGAAGAACAAAGAGGTTCCGATTCCAAAGATCAGCAATGTCGGATAGCTCAGCTGTACGAAAAACGGCAAAATGAAGACCAGCAGCGCAATGGTGCCGACCAGCATAAATTTCAGTCTGCGTTTTGGCTTCATCCACCGCCCAATGAGCCAAAAACTAAGCAGCCCCACCGCGGACGTAATAAAGGAATACGTACCGAGGCGAAATTCGTTTTGCGTCACTTCATACACCAATAGGCCGACAAGAAAGAAAAAGATCCCTTCGCGGATCCCTTGAAACACTAGTCCGGTAAAAGCCTTCCTCCATGGATTCTTATGATCGGCCAAATGCTTGAACGCATAAAACCACTCGTACTTGCCGTCCACCTTCCGTTTCTTCAAGAAGAAGCTGAACACGACCGCGACGATAAATACAGCAAGCGAGGTGCTGAAGATCACCGGATAGCCCTTGCCATCACCTAGCTGTCCAATGATGAAACCGGATAGCCATGGGGCAAGCATACCAGACAGGGAACCCAGCAAACCGGCAATGCCGTTGAAACGGTCACGGTTGTGCGGTCCCGTAATTTCGAAATAAACCACATTAAAAGCTAACCAGAACAATCCGGATGAAATACCTTGCAGTGTGCCTAACAGTAAAGCAAAGCGAGCCGCCTGTCCATCCAAAAACAGGATGACCAGGTACATCACTGCGGAGAGCGATATGCCAATTCGCAAGGTGATCATTTTATTGTGTTCCTTTACCCACTTACCCGCGAAATAAAAAGTCAGCGTTCCGCCTAGATGCTGGAAAAGAGCAAACCAGCCAATCAGCCCGAAGTCTCTGCTTTGCTTAAAAATAAACACATTGACGAATAGAATGGAAAGAGCCGTTGCAGCCCCGTGCAGCCCCTGTACCGTTAACAGTAAAATGGACTGACGATCCAGTGCCGCTTTTGTTTTGTTCCCAGGCTCCTTTTCCTCCTGTTTTTTCGATCGAACGGCATATGGAATCCCGGGCATCGTATGACGTTGAATCGTAAGACGGGGAAACGTTTTTTTGTTTTTGGAATCGGTTGCCATCATTTTCACCTTTTCCATTTGAAGGTTCTATATCATCGAAATGATTCTTAGACCTCCATTAACCTTCCCCAATCGTTCCCAAACCAAACCTTACAAACATTTCAAGCGATCTTCTCGAGAAAGAACCGTCTTTATTTCAAAACAGTGCGGACATACATGAAGATCGAGCGTAAAAGGAGCGCAAAGGAAACTGTTTTTGCCTTGAATCGGCTGAAAATGCTCTGTATCCACATGCTGCTGACCGGTAAAAATCATCTCTCCCTGACAACTGCTGCATAGCAGCGTTTCCTCCTGCTGCTGAATGTATTGTTCAACCTTTTGCTCAAATTCATATACCTGTTCCGAGGTTTCGCCATGTTCCAGCTGCTCCAACAGCTGCAGCGTCTCCTCGTCAAATGCTTCATCTTCGTCCACCGTTCCAAAGGCTTCCTTTTCCGTTTCCTCTTCATCATCCGGGCCGACTTGAATCGTTCGGTAACCCTTTAGTTCGTTTTCGCAAAACGGACAAGTCTCCTCCGGTCCGATTTCCTCATCCCATACAATTTCACTATCACACCAAGGGCAAATTTGCCTTTCCATGCCGCCTTCCTCCTATCCGTTGAAAAAATAAACCAGACCAAAAATAATAAACAGTGCCGCAAATACAAGCAGCGTCCCCCATAAGTATTTCATACGGTTTCACCCCATTTGGCCAAACGTGTTTATCGAATACTTGCACCAATGACATAAGACAACGCAACTGAAATCGCGAGGGAAACTAGGCCCACGGCTTGATTGCCTTTTTCCAATTGTTCATCCACTTTGAACACAGGCGTTAAAAACTCAAAAATAAAGTATGCCGCTAACAGTAACAGAAAGCCAAACCCCGCCCATATGAACGAATCATATAAGGAACCCGCGCGATTTTGCATGGCAAACCGAAAGATGTTGCAAATTCCGAATATTTTACCTCCGACGGCCATGGCGACGGCCACGTTTCCCTGCCTAATTTGATCCCATGCACGGTAGCGAGTGACCCATTCGAACAAGGCTAAAAACAACACTAAAGCAAGTACAGCTACCGAAAAGTAAGCCAATGTTTCAATATAGGTATTTTGCAGCAATTGGTCCAGCTGCTTGCTTAACATTTCTTGATCCATCGGTTTCTCCTCCCCATGGAAACACATCATCTTCTCAGGCCGGTCAGCGCCTAATTTATTTCAGTTCCGCTACAGTGATGCCGGTACCGCCTTCCCCGTAATTGCCTAATCTAAAGTTCGCAACATGCTTGTGCTTCTTCAGAAACTCTTGAACACCCGAACGAAGGGCCCCGGTTCCTTTGCCATGAATAATATAGATTTGCGTTAAGTTGGCCAGTAAGCTTTCATCGATAAAACGGTCCACTTCCATAAGCGCCTCTTCCAACGTCGCTCCGCGCAGGTCGAGCTCCGTACTTACCTGCTCCCCTTTGCTTCGCTTTACGGTCGGAGACACATGAACCTGTTTTTGCTCGGAGGCCGACTTCTTCACAAGCTCAAGATCGCTGCGCTTCACTTTCATTTTCATAATACCAAGCTGGACGATCACTTCATTCTTGCCGGACTCCTCGACGACATGTCCCTTCTGTCCAAAGCTGTGAACATACACTTCATCACCTGGTTCTACCTCTGCAGTGTCTGCTGCCTTTTTCCTTGGAGCCGACTTTGGAAGCGACGGAACCGCCCGATCCAACCGCGTTTTGGCATCGATCAGCTTATGTTCTTTGATGGAAGCCTGCTCCTCCATCGCTAGAGACCTCAGCTCTGCAATGATCTCATCCGCTTCCTTCTTCGCTTTGGCAACGGCCTGCTGCGCTTCCTGCTGCGCTTTTTCCATCAATTTGGCCTTTTGCTCCTCAAGCCTTTGGCGCTGCTGCTCAAGATCCGAACGTAGACGGTCAGCCTCGATACGAAGCTGCTCCGCCTGATCACGTTCCGATTCCGCGCGAATCCGATTCGCCTCGAGTGATGCGATCATGGTGTCCACCTTCTGATCTTCTTCGCCTATTTGCCCCTGCGCCTTCTCAATGATCGACGCGTGGAGACCTAACCGTTTCGCAATAGCAAAGGCGTTGCTTCGTCCTGGAATGCCGAGCAGAAGTCGGTACGTTGGGCTTAAGGACTGAACATCGAACTCCATGCTCGCATTTAAAACCCCTTCCCGATTGTACGCATACGCCTTTAGCTCGCTGTAATGCGTCGTAGCGACAAGACGACATCCCGTTCTATGAATATGCTCAAGGATAGAAATAGCCAAAGCCGACCCCTCTGCGGGATCAGTCCCAGCTCCTACTTCATCAAGAAGGACAAGGCTGTTAGGCGTCATTTCGTTCAAGATTCGAATGATATTCGTCAGATGGCTCGAAAACGTACTCAAGTTCTGCTCAATGCTCTGCTCGTCACCGATATCAGCATACACTCCATCAAAGACGCACATTTCACTGCCGTCCTCCGCAGGGACGAACAAGCCGGACATCGCCATCAGGCTTAGCAGGCCTAGCGTCTTCAAGGTAACGGTTTTTCCTCCGGTGTTGGGTCCGGTAATAATCACTGAAGTAAACTGCTTTCCGATCTCGATATCGAGCGGGACGACAACGCTTGGATCAATCAGTGGATGCCTTCCTTTTTTCAACCGAATATAACCATCCTGATTCATTTTCGGAAGCGATGCTTTCATCTCGTAAGCTAATGCAGCTTTAGCAAAATGAAAATCTAGCTGCATTACCACATCTTGGTTTAAAGCCAATGCATCGTGCTGCTCCGCAACGAGACTTGATAAGCGTGTCAAAATTTTCTCGATTTCTCTTTCTTCCTGCAGTTTCAGCTCTCTCAGCCTATTGTTCATCGTGACGATCGCTTCTGGTTCAATAAACAGCGTCGCGCCGGAAGCCGATTGATCATGAACGATACCGCCGAAATGTGAACGGTATTCCTGCTTGACGGGAATGACATAACGGTCATTGCGAATGGTGACGAGACCTTCCTGCAGCTTCTTGAGTGTCGAAGGAGACTTAATCATCTGCTCCAATTTTTCCCGAATACGGCTTTCCCCAGACCGCAATTCTCGCCGAATGCGCGCAAGCTCGGGAGAAGCCTGATCCATTACTTCCGCTTGGTCGTCGATGCAATCTTTAATTTCTCTCTCCAGCTCTCTGCATTCCTCAATCTGTTCGCTAAGCCGAACCAAAATATCGAGCGGACGATTCTCGTGAACCTGCATGATATGCTGCTTTAACCGCCTAGTACCGTAAACGGTATTACCGATGTCGGTGAGCTCAAGCGCATTCAGCACACCTCCGACTTTCGTTCGCTGTAAAGAAGCGCTTAGCTTCTTAATACCGCCAAACGGGGCCGGCCCCTTCAAACGAATGACTTCACTGGCCTCGTAAGTGGCCTGCAGCCGGTGAGTAACTTCCGGAAGCTCAGAAGAAGGAGTAAGTACGGCAGCTGCCTCCTTGCCTAAGGCAGTGGCTGCTTGATCCGCTAATTTATATCGAATTTTCGTAAATTCCAGGGTATGAAATATTTTGGTATCCAAATTCACGTACCTCCTTGCTGTTTACATTATAGCGGAATCATATTGGAATCGCCATGCTGCCGAGACTAAAATGGCTCAGATGCATACTTAAGCTGGTTCCGGAAAAGATAAGAGAAGTACACCGTTAAAAAACATACTTGCTACAGGAGGGATGAACTTGACTATTTTGGGCCATGTCGTTCGGTTCGTTGTTTCCGCTATTGTATTAATGGTCGTTGGCTTCCTGGTACCGGGTTTCTCGGTAGGTGGATTCGTCAGCGCCTTAATTTTAGCTCTTGTGATCGCCGCAATCGGTTGGATTGTTGAAGGCATATTTGGTCAAAAGGTGACTCCTTTTGGCCGAGGTTTGGTCGGCTTTTTAATCAGCGCTGCGGTCATTTATTTTGCTCAATTTATTGTAGGAGATGTTGAGGCCAGCATTATCGGCTCCTTACTCGCCGCTCTAGTGATTGGCATAATCGATTTGTTCATTCCAGTCGCAACGCCGTTTGACTATGCTGGCGGCAAAGATAAAAGGGATTAATAACGAAATAAAATGCTGAAGACACCGCACACCGCGGTGTCTTCATTGTATTTCTGTCAGCTCGTTAAAAACGGTCTTCTTTTTTCCATGCTTCCACGATATTTGCTACCGTTTCGTCATCATAGCCGATTCCGGTAAGGTATGATTTCATCGAAACTTCCGTCAGAACCTGAGGATAACTCACGGAATGACTCTCCTCAATCCCGCGGTCCACCCACGGCTTCACTTTTTTCGATGCTTCTGTAAAAGTCACTTCAGGCATCGTTGGATTAGGTTTATTGTTCTCGGCCAGCGGCAATACCTGATCCGGTTCAACATTTTCGGTATGTGGAAAAGCATTGGCGAATGGCAATTCGTATGCATTTTCGTTCTCAAGCGGAATCTCATAAGGGGAACTCATCATCGGTTTATTGTTTTCCATCAATGGAAGTGTATATTCGGGTTCATTCGGCATGTTCGTGATGGGTGATGTATATTGAGGATACATATTCGCTGGAGCATTTCCAGAGTAAGGCATAGCAAGTTGAGGCGGCATATGGTTCGCGTTCGCTATCGGCAGCACTTGCTGTGGTAAAGCATTCATTGGCGCTGGATTCATCGATGCAGGAGCAACAAATGATGGGTATGGATTTATATTCGGGTTCGGGTTTGGTTCATGCATAATCGGTGCCGTTTGAACAGGTGCCGGGTTTACACCTGGGAATACACTTAACGGCATTGTCATGTGCGGATGCATCATCGCATGCTGCTGGCACGGGTGACAACCTTCATATGGCTTAGGATTGGCATGGTGCATCGGCATCATATGGGACACAGGTGCTTCAAACATAGGCACATTCGGCATCATATGGGACGCAGGCGCTTCAAACATAGGCGCATTCGGCATCATATGAGACGCAGGCGCTTCAAACATAGGCGCATTCGGCATCATATGAGACGCAGGCGCTTCAAACATAGGCACATTCGGCATCATCCCTGCAGGTGATTCATACACGGGCATATTCGGCATCATGCCCACATTTGGATTTGGCTGTTCAGCTGCCGGCAGTTCGTACATCGGTGTCTGTAGATTGACAGACGGCGCTTCAGCAGCCTGCTCTTCATTGCGGTGTAATAACTTCGAGGAATCCGTTTGAACGGGCTTCAATTGTTTTTTTCTTTGCTTTTTCTCCATGAGAGTAGACTCTCCTTTTCTTCTTTAATAGGCCAATGTATACTATGCTATAGCCCGCCCGTCCTGTTCCCCTCTCCAGCAAATTAAGGAAAAATATATAAATATGGAAGAGCCTCTCACGTACTAAAACATTCATCAAAATGTAAGAAAGACTTCAAGAAGTTGCTACAGACTTTTCGTAATAAAAGCGCTATGATGTTTCTGGTACGAAGGTATATCATTTTCAATCTAATTTGGGGGGCAAACCAATGAAAAAATGGATGGGGCTTATCATCGCCTTTACTTTAGTGTTCTCTTTAGCCGCATGCGGTGGAAACGGAGATTCGGATACGAGCAATGCTGCGGTAGAAACGAATGAATCCGGCGCGACTGAACTAAAAATTATCGCGACCAACTGGCAGTTCGATCAAGAAACGTATACCATCAGCAAAGATACACCTATTGATTTCGTTCTGGACAGCCAGGAAGGCTATCACGGTGTGAAAATAAAGGGCTTAGGCATTGAGCTGGAGAAAGATAACAAAAAGCAGTACAAAATTACCGAAGCTGGTGAATACGAAATTGTATGCAATATCATTTGCGGAGCAGGCCATAGTGAAATGAAGGCCACACTCATCGTGCAATAAGAATCATGGCCATCCCTAGACAGCATTTTATACGCTAGGGATGGCCTTTTTAAATCCCGGAAGTTTCCGATTCCCCTCTCCCTGTGGCAAAACGACCCTCGACATTGAAACTCAGCCTTTCCACAAAAAAACTCTCCACCGGCCTACGCCAATTAGAGAGCTTCTTTCGTATTTCATTCATAGGATGATTATTTCTTCGATTCCGGGTCTTGTTCCATCAGCCGAAGCCATTCATTAAATTCGGTTTGCAGCTTGCCGTATTCCTCTTTTAACTTGTGATATTCCGACTCAAAGGAATCGTTCTTCTGCTCCTGCTGCTTCACCTGCAGCTCCGTCTGACGCTTTTCCTCTTTCAATTGATCGACTTCTTTTTGCAAATGGGACAGCTGCTCGCGAACACTCTGCACCTGCTGACGCTCACGCTCCAACTGCTGGTTGATCTCGGAATGTTCTTGTTTCAGCCGTGCGTTCGCTTCCCGAAGTTGATTGATTTCCTCCGATTGGATTTCCCGATTAATCTCCTGCTTCTGCTGCATTTGTTTGAGCGCTTCCTTCGCTCTGATTGCATCGTCCATGACGTTGACTGCAGACAGTACCGCGATTCTCGGCATATCCAGCTTCGGATTGGCCCGGGCAATTTGTTTCATTTGCTCGTCGAGCAGCTTTGCAACTTGTTTGATATGCTCTACAGACGTATCCGATCCACCCATGATGGTATAATTCGTCCCATATATATCAACCGTAACTCTGGTCTTTGCTTCGGAATTCATTGTAAATCCTCCTAGTATTCCTCTCCCCCTTATTTGTAACAGACAAGGGTCTTGCAGCTGCACCGCGGTTACTCATCCGATCATCATGTAGTATGGTTCCACAATAAAGCCGAATTCACCGGGCTATGAAAATACATTCGATGAATTCGGCTTATTTCCTGCTGCTACTTACGAAGTTCGGCCCCGAAAGATTGCTCCAATCTGTCCACGACCTTCTGATGAACGGCTGTTACCTCATCATCTGTCAGCGTCCGCTCATGATGGCGGTACACTAAAGAGAGCGCTACACTTTTCTTGCCTTGGCCCAGCCGATCTCCTTTGAAAATATCGAATACTTGCAGGGACTCAAGAAGTTCACCGGCATGGTGTTCAATTTCCTTCAACATATCACCGACTCGGACAGCATCTTCAACGACGACAGCGATATCTCTTGTCATAGCTGGGAACTTCGGCAGCATCCGATAGGAAATCTGCGTATCGGCCATCTCGTAAACCTGTGCCAGCTCCATCTCCATCGCATACGTATCATCCAAATCCTTCCGATGCTGAAGTTCTGGATGCAGCTGACCGATTCTCCCAATCTCGATCCATTCGCTTCCGCTGTGAAGCTGAATCTCTGCGGTCCTGCCAGGGTGGTATCCCTCGAACTGAGATGGTGCAAAACGAACCAAGGAACCTAAACCCAAATAAGCAAACAACTGCTCCGCAATGCCTTTCAAATCATAGAAATCCACTTTGGCAGATTTACCGGACCAGTGCGCCTGCTGCTTATTTCCGGTCCAAAGCACGGCCAGCAGCTGCTTCTCTTCCGGCAGTTTACTGATTCGCTCTTCTTCACTCACAAATACCGTGCCAATCTCGAAAACGGCGACGTCATTCAAACTGCGATTCCGATTGTACTGCGCCGTTTCCAACAAATGTGGAATTAAGCTCGTTCGCAGCACACTTCGCTCCTCGCTCATCGGCATGGCTAATTGTACGGGGACGCTTGGTGAATAAGCGCCCGGCAGTTCATTGATCCATTCCGGATGTGTAAATGAATAGTTAATGACCTCGTGAAGCCCACTCTCTGTGAGCTGTCTCCGAATCAGACGACGGATTTTTTGATCCTTCGTTAACGAACCCGGCGTAGTAACTCCTGTCATTAACGTGGTCGGAATATGATCATACCCATATAGACGAGCTGCCTCCTCGATGAGATCAACGTCACGCGTAATATCTCCTCTGCGAGTCGGAGCGGTAATGAACAAGGTCGTTCCTTCCGCTTCGAAAGCAAACTGCAGCCGGCTGAATACTTCCTTCAAATCATCCATGCTCATTTCCGTTCCCAGATAGTGGTTCACCCGCTCCAGACTTAAAGCGATCTTCACCGGCTCCGGAGCCAGCTTCATCTCCTCGACGATCCCGCCGGCTACCTGGCCGCTTGCATAGGCTGCAAGCAATTGAGCTGCTCTGTTCAATGCCGGAACAACACCGGCTGGATCCACTTCTTTCTCGAAGCGAAGGCTTGCTTCCGAACGAAGTCCCAGCTTTCTGGACGTTTTGCGAACGGAGCTTCCTGCGAATTTGGCCGATTCAAGAACGATCCGTGTTGTTGCTTCGGTCACTTCCGAATTGGCACCACCCATCACACCTGCAATCGCGATAGGCTTGACGCCGTCCGTAATGAGAAGCATCTCCTCATCGAGAGAACGGGTCTGGCCGTCCAATGTAACGATCTGCTCGCCTGGCTCCGCCTGACGAACAACGATCTGACCGTTGTCGAGTTTATCCGCATCGAACGCATGAAGCGGCTGTCCGTATTCCAACATGACATAGTTCGTAATGTCGACAACATTATTAATGGGTCGAATGCCTGCTCCCATGAGCCGATTTTGAAGCCATAAAGGCGAAGGGCCGATTTTCACTTCTTCAACGTATCTGGCCGCATAATGAGTGCATTGCCCAGGCGCATCGATCTTTACCTTAACGTACTGTGATGCAGCAACGTCCTGCTCAGGAACATCGTTATCCGGCAGCTTCACTTCTCTGCCTAGAATGGCACCGATCTCGTAAGCTGTCCCGATCATGCTCAAGCAATCGGAGCGGTTCGGCGTTAAGTCCAGCTCCATGACAGCGTCGGATAAACCCAACACCGGCAAAATGTCTTGTCCGATTTCCGTTTGTTCCGGCAGCACCAGGATGCCTTCCTGCTGTTCTTTCGGCAGCAATTTGTCGTTCATGCCCAGCTCTTTGGCAGAGCAGATCATTCCCTGCGATTCAACGCCTCTCAGCTTCGCCTTTTTAATTTTGAAATCACCGGGAAGCACTGCGCCGATAAGTGCCACAGGCACCTTTTGGCCGGCGTCCACATTTTTCGCCCCGCACACAATTTGCAAATCTTGTCCTTGTCCTGCATCCACCGTACAGACATTCAGTTTATCCGCATCGGGATGCTTCTCCTTTGATTTCACATATCCTACCGTTACGCCGCTGATGCCTTTATTCCGATGCTCAACAATATCTACCTCGATCCCGCTGCGAGTGAGCTTCTCGGCAAGCTCCTCAGCGGTGTAGCCGGACAAATCAATATACTGAGATAACCATTCGTAGGAAACCTTCATCTATGTCTCACTCCTTTATTCCTGTCATTAAATATGCACGAACTGCTTGAGAAAACGAATATCGTTCGTATAGAAATGACGAATATCGTCAATCCCATACTTCAGCATCGCAATCCGTTCGACACCCATACCGAAAGCGAATCCGCTGTATACTTTCGGATCGTAGCCGGACATCTCCAGCACGCGAGGATGCACCATGCCGCTTCCTAGAATCTCAAGCCATCCCGTCTGCTTGCATACTCTGCAGCCGCTGCCTTTACACATCATGCAGGACACATCAACCTCGGCGCTTGGCTCGGTAAACGGGAAGAAACTTGGACGCATCCGAATGCGCGTTTCCGGTCCGAACATCTCCTGTACGAATTGGAGCAGAGTCCCTTTTAAATCGCTCATGCGAATATGCTTGTCGATGACGAGTCCTTCGATTTGGGTAAACATGTGAGAGTGGGTCGCATCGTCATCGTCTCTACGATATACCCGGCCAGGACAAATAATTTTGACCGGCACCTCGCCCTTCATGGACTCCATCGTACGAACCTGTACCGGTGACGTATGTGTCCGCATCAAGATTTCCTCCGTGACATAGAAGGAATCCTGCATATCCCGCGCAGGGTGATTTTGCGGCAAATTCAATGCTTCGAAATTGTAATAGTCCTGTTCTACCTCAGGACCTTCCGCGACCTTGAAGCCCATGCCCAGGAAAATATCTTCGATCTCCTCGATTACCTTATTCAGCGGATGCACCGCGCCTTTTCCTGGCGCACGCCCAGGAAGCGTGACATCAATCGTTTCAGACATCAACCGTTTTTGCGTTTCCGCTGCTTCCAAAGCTTCCTGTTTGCTCTGTACGGCATTCTCAATCGCGGACCGTACTTCATTCGCAACCTGACCGATCACCGGTCTTTCCTCCGCACTGAGTGCACCCATACCTCTTAAAATTTCGGTCAAAGGACCTTTCTTTCCTAAATATTTCACTCGCAAATCATTCAACGCACTCAGAGAATCCGCCTGCTCCAGCAGCTTCAGCGCTTCGTCTTGTAATGCCAGCAGTTTATCCTTCATGGAAGAACCTCCTCGTTCATGGTCTGTTTCCTGTTTTCACATGTTCTTTACAATAAAAAAACTCCCAAGTCCATCATAGGGACGTGGGAGCTCGTGGTACCACCCTAATTAGAATACTAAGTTCGCAGCCTGCAGCAGCGCTTCGCATTCTCACTCATTCAGATAACGGTCTGCAGCCGGTACCTCCTACTTGCCGGTTGTCTAATTCCACGGTTTCAGAGGACTGCTCCGGAGTGAACTTCAACAGCCTGATTCCGCTTCAGCCGCTCTCAGTCTCCGGCGGCCGATCCCTGTAGGGAAGCACTGTCTACTTTTCTCCATCTATGCATTTGATACATTGATTACTGTGTATTATATTGAATTCCGCTCGTCGATGCAAGTCGGATCAAGGTACAATCGTTAAAAATTATATCCACCCATGCTTTTGCGCCTTATTGATCGCTTCAATTCGGTTTTTCACTTCAAGCTTGGAAATCATGTCAGACATATAATTGCGTACGGTGCCCGTACTTAAATACAGATCGGCTGCGATCTCCTTAATGCTCTTGCCGCCTGCGACCAGCCTCAGTACTTCACGTTCCCGTTCCGACAGCGGATTTGTTTCTTTTCTCACTTCAAATATCAATTCTTCGGCAACTCTGCGCTTGCCTGTCATGACATCGCGAATAGCTTCGGCCAGCTCCTCAATCGGGCCGTCCTTCAGCAAATAGCCGTATACTCCGGCATCAACGGCCCGTTCGAAATAGCCTGGACGAGCGAAGGTCGTTAAAATGACGACCCGACACTTCGATCCGGATCTCTTCAGCTCTTCTGCCACCTCTAAGCCGCTCTTGCGAGGCATCTCGATATCAAGCAGGCAAACGTCGGGCACTTCGCTTTCAATTAATCGAAGCGCTTCGATACCGTCCGATGCCTGCCCAACAACCTCCATGTCGTCCTCCAAATCAAGCAGCTGACCCAGCGCCCCTCGCAGCATCCGTTGATCCTCCGCTATGATGATTCTGATCATATAACACCTTCCTGACTTTGCCTCACGATAACAGGTGCGGTCATCCGTACGAACGTTCCATCCTGATGCGTTACTTCAGCGAAGCCTTCAATCAGGGACAAGCGTTCGGAAATGCCCTTCAAGCCGTTGCCTTGCTGAGCGCTGGAATTCTTGCTCCAGCGTCCATTATCATGAACCGTAATGTGCAGCTCGCTGCTGTCGCAACGTATTCGAATCCCACACTGGGAAGCGCCGCTGTGCTTGACGACGTTCGTCACTGCTTCTTTTATGCAGAGGCTTAAAATATTTTGGTTCAAATCGGAAATATTCGTATACCGGGTATCGCCGTCAAAATAAAACCGGATCCCCGCGGCTTCCAGAATACTTCTCGCCTCATGAATCGCATCGTTCAATTTTAACGCACGCATATCGGAGACAAGCTCCCTCACCTGCTTTAATGCCGCCCGTGACGTATTCTCGATTTCTTTGGCTTCCATCACGGCTCGGTCTGGGTCTTTGACTGCCAGCTTTCCTATCAATTGGCTTTTCAATGTAATCAGCGAAAGCGTATGGCCTAATGTATCGTGAAGATCCCTAGCAATCCGCATCCGCTCTTCCCGTTTCACCAGCTGTTTAATATGCTCATTCGCTTCCTCCAGCTTTTGCTCCAGCTCCATCCGGCTGTTCATCGAACGAATGCCGAACGGCGACATCAGCATAATTACGATAAACGGAAACGTAAAGAACAAGTCTGACGCCTCGATCTGATTTAGGCTGAACGCCAATGGAACGGCTATGACCAAAAAGAATGCCCCAAGAGCTAGGTAGAACGACTTTTTCTCCTTATACCATCCGATAAAATGAGCAGGAAAGAAGCCCATGAAAACATGATATAAACCATAAAATAAGGACATCAGCACAATAATCCCCATCTGAACGGCGAGCCATATCGAGTAGCTCTTTCTGTCCATCGTCCAATAAAGCTGCCTATAGGTCACAGCGAAAAGTAGAATAAGTCCGTAACCGAAAGCCATTTTCCACCCGCTGGTTTGATGAACGTAATAGATTGGCATCAGCAGATAGACCGTAAAAATAAAAGGGAAAAATCCAAACCGTTCAGGAAAAACCTGGAACTTGAATGATCGCACCTTCAAAACCGCTTACACCGCTTCCTGTTTTTTTCGAATATAGCTTGATAATACCATAAACAGGACCATATAACCGATCAGAATGGCCGCATCCCGCCACTTCGGCGCTTCACCGCTTACTAAATCCCAAGCACCTGATCCGAAGCTGTAAGATGGAAGCCATTTGCCGATAGCCTGCATAATATCGGGGAACATTTCGATCGGCATCCACATGCCCCCCGTGATAGCTAACGCAAAATAAAACAGATTGCCAACACCCGCCGCCGTATCGACCCGTTTCATCGTACCCAGCAGCGTGCCGAGTGCCAAGAACGGAAATGCAGCTAGAAATATCCAGCATCCGCTGAACAGCCAAGTCGCCCAAGACAGCTGTATATCATTGATGAGCATACCTGCGATGAAAATAACAACGATCGACAACAGATGAATGACCGATTGTGCAATCATTTTGGACAAAAAATAGATGCTCGCCGGCAATGGGGTAATACGCATAAACAATGCCCAGCCCTTGGAACGTTCTTCTACATTTCGAATGCCTAGCTGCAGAATCGCCGTTCCCATGATGCTGAAAGTCGTCATGGACATGAGATAACGCGCCTGCCATTCCCCCGCATCCATCCCTTCACTTCCGCCCTGTACCAGCCTCGTGAAGATTACGTAAAACAGAATCGGCATCGTCAATGAAGAAATCACATAATACTTATTCCGCAGTATACGCCTTACGTCCATTACACTTTGCATCCACAGCATGTTCATGCTACACCGCCTCCTGTTCGGACTCTTCCGCATCATCCGCAGTCAGTTGTTCAAATGCGTCATCCAGACTTCCTTGGTCGATCCGCAGTCCTTTTATTTTATATCCATTCTGAAATATGAAAGCCAGCACTTCTTCTACCTGCCTCGTCTCGATAAACAACCGCTGCCCCTCTGCACGGGATCCCATAATGCCGTTTAATTGAGATAATTCCGCCAGAAGCGCCGAGTCTTCCGGAATGAATGATAAAGTTTGGCTTGTAAGCATCGATTTCATTTCCTCAGGACTTCCATCCGCAACAATCGTCCCTCGATGAAACAGAATGATCCGATCTGAAATATCGTCCGCTTCCTTCAAGTAGTGCGTTGAGAACAGGATGGTCTTCCCCTGCTTCGCCATGGCGCGAATACTGTCCCAGAACAGCCGCCGAGCTGCTATATCCATTCCGACCGTCGGTTCGTCTAGAAAAATAAGATCCGGATTTCCCACGATCGCCAGTGCAAAATTAAGCCTGCGCTTCAACCCCCCGGACAGCTTATCCGCTTTTTTCTTCACTACATCCTGAAGCCCAGCGAGCTTAAGCAGTTCTTGCTTCGGCAAAGGCTTGACATAATAGCTGCGAAACAAGTCAATGATTTCACCGACGGTAAGTCCGTCCGGGACGCTCACCTCCTGCAGCATAGCGCCAATTCGTTCACGCACTTCCTTACGGCCCGGTTCTTTGCCGAATACTTGGATGATCCCTTCTGTGCACTGGATTAAGCCGAGCATCATCATCATCGTCGTCGTCTTTCCAGCTCCGTTCGGTCCTAAGATCGAGACGATAGACCCTTCCTTTATCGTAAAAGAAATGTCGTTCACCGCTTTTTTACCTTTGAAGGTTTTGGTTACATGACGAACCGTAACTGCATTCATACGTTCACCTCCGCAATTGATAGCTTTATCGTAAAACAGAAGGACTCGGTCACTGAAGTCTAAGGAGTCATTACTTTCTAATGACAAATGTCATATGTTCCGAATACATGCAGTTCACTCATCATTTTTTACAAGCAAGGCTATCTATTATCGGATATACTAGGATTAAAAGGAATATTTTAATCAGAGGGAGGATCTTGTGATTACGGAACCGTCCTACTCCTTCTCTCGTAGTTAAACAATACTAAAGACAGTGTTTCAGTTTTCGAACATGGGGGGAGAATAGTGTGAAGACATTAGAAGAACTGCAGCACCGCTTGATGGATGCGAAGGAACGTATGCATCGGCTGCACCGGGCGGAGTCCCGCAGAGAAAGTCTTCAGAAAAGACTGAGGGAACAGGAACGTGTCGTCATGCGTTTGGAACTGGAACTCGAATCAGAACAGGCCGACGTCGAGAAGCTGATGAGGCTTTCCCTGACAAACCTGTTTCATACGATCCTTCGCAGTAAAGATGAACAGCTGGAGCTGGAACGCCAGCAGGCTTTGGCCGCTGCACTCAAGCTTCAAGAAGCGAAACAGGAGCTCGAGGATCTTAACGATGACTTGAAGAGCATCGGAGACGACCTGCTCAATTATCGGAATGCAGAGCACGAATACAGCGAATGGCTGGCCGAGAAGGAAGCATATCTGCGCAGTGCCCCTGCCTCCAACAATCTTTTGTTAGACATGGATGAGCAAATTGCAGATCATGCGGTGATGCTCAAAGAGCTAGCCGAGGCGGTGTCTGCCGGCAAACGTGTCATGGCCTCGCTTGAAGATGCTTCTGCCAGCTTGGAAAAGGCTGAGAATTGGGGGAATTGGGATATGTGGGGCGGTGGAGGAATGATCAGCACACATCTGAAGCATAACCACATCGACGACGCCAAGCAATATATCCATAACGCCAACCACCTGCTTCAATCCTTCCAAGATGAATTAGAGGATTTAAAGCGTTCCTTTCACATTCAAGTCGAAATCGATGGCCTGCTGAAAATGGCCGATTATTGGTTTGATGGACTGATTACGGATTGGGTCGTTCAAGGACGAATTAAGAATGCTCAAGAACAAGTCCTCGAAGCATTGGATCAAATTCGCACCGTCGTTCTCAAACTGCAAGCCGAGCATACTTCCACAGAATCCGCACTTCAAGGATTGAAATCCAAACGAACAGCATGGATCGAACAATCGGAGCTGGAGTAATAATGGTTGAATGATTCTCGGTAGGCGCCATTACAATATATTCTAAAAGAAGAGCCCGGCGGCTCTTTTTTTATGTATGGAGCGGGTGATGGGAATACTCAGCGTTCCTTTATTGGAAATGGAGCCTTACGGCTCGACTATGGTTAACGCTGACGCGCGTCCTACTTCGCTTCCCCTTCGATGCCTTCACGGACGGTCGAACCCTTTGTGGCTTCTCATCCCGTCACCCAACAAAAAAGAGCCTTGCGGCTCTACTTTTTTATGTATGGAGCGGGTGATGGGAATCGAACCCACGCTACCAGCTTGGAAGGCTGGAGTTCTACCATTGAACTACACCCGCATATGAAATAGTGACAAAAAGTAGTATAGCATCCTTTTTCGGAAATTGCAATTGTCATTTGTTGGTTCTATACTGGACAGGAGATGATATTGAGGAGGGTGACTTAGAATGAAGTATCGCAGATTAGGACGCACGAATCTCAAGGTATCTGTCATCGGCGTAGGCACATGGCAGTTCGGCGGAGAATGGGGTCAAGAATATACTGCGCAAGAGGCAGCCGATATTTTAGACCGCTCCAAGGAACTGGGCATCAATCTAATCGATACCGCTGAATGCTATGGTGATCATCTATCGGAGCAACTGATCGGACAATATATGAAGAACCAGAAGCGGGACGACTGGGTGATCGCTACGAAATTCGGCCACCGCTTCAACAGCTTGTTCGACCGGACGAACGATTATTCACCCGATGGCGTCGCTCAGCAATTGGACGCTTCTCTGAAAGCACTGCAGACCGACTATGTAGACCTGCTGCAGTTCCATTCCGGCTCCAATGAACATTTTGACAATGATGCTCTTTGGACTGCCCTGGATAAACTCAAGCAGGCTGGAAAAGTTAGATACCTTGGCATCTCGATCGGTGCGAATGACAACATCCATCAAACGTCTGCCGCAAGCAAAGTCGGCGCGGATGTCATTCAAGTCGTCTATAACCGCCTTGAACGTCAACCAGAGAAGGAAGTTTTCCCATCCTGTATTGAACAGGATTTAGGCGTACTTGCTCGCGTTCCCCTAGCCAGCGGTTTCCTCAGCGGAAAATATAAGCCGGGTGCAACCTTTGCCGGCAACGATGTCCGTTCACGCAGAGACGCGGAAGATGTCAAAAGAAAACTGGAAGAAGTTCAGCACATTCGTGAACAGGAAGTTCCTCAGGGAATGAATATGGCTACATGGGCACTCACCTGGTGTCTGAAACATGATGCCGTTACTTGTGTCATTCCTGGATGCAAAAATCCAGAGCAAGTTGAAGCGAATGCCAAAGCAGCTGAATATATTGGCGACGGCCATCCGCAAGCTTGGAAGGAATAAAGAGGCCATCAACATATTTAAGGCGGGCCTTCGAAGTGAAGAGACCCGCCTTCCTTATTCGATCAGTTCCTTGTGGCGAAAGCAATCTGACACATGATCATTCACCATTCCTACTGCCTGCATAAACGAGTAACAAATCGTCGAGCCGACGAATTTAAACCCTCTTTTCTTCAAATCCTTACTCATCGCGTCCGATTCCGCGGTCGTCACCGGCACATCCTTCAGTTCCTTCCAAGCGTTCACACGGGGAGCGCCGCCTACGAACTGCCAAATATATGCATCAAAACTCCCAAACTCCTGCTGTACAGCTAAGAAGGCCTTCGCGTTTTGAACAGCCGCTGCAATTTTCAATCGATTTCTCACGATCCCCGGATCCTCCAACAAAGCCTCAAGCTTCGCTTCGTCATACGCCGCTACCCGCTCCGGCTGAAACCCATCAAATACACGCCGATAATGCTCCCTCTTCTGCAAAATCGTCCACCAGCTTAATCCCGCCTGGGCCCCTTCGAGAATCAGCATTTCAAACAGCTTCTGATCATCGTGCACCGGAACGCCCCACTCTTGATCGTGATACGCTATGTAGAGCGACTCTTGGTTGACCCATCCGCACCTTTGTTTTTCCATCCGGACATCCTCCATCTCATCAATAAAATCGATCCTCGTCTTGAATGACTTTTCGACCCATAAATCCCTCGTTCACTCCGTGATAATGAGTAATCCCGTCCTCTCCCTGCTTCCAGCAAAGCAGCACTTCCTCCCCTTCCAGCCTCGAAGGAAAATCCAGCAGACCCAGTTCAATGCTCTTTAATTGGACGCCTTGCTTAAATATATTTTGAATATGCAGCTTTGCTTCAATCTGTAAAAATTCCAATTCGCTCTCCACTTGAAACAGCGCCCGCTCCTCTGCCCCTTCATACCGCATTTCTTTCAAAAAGGCGTACAGTTCATCAAACCGGTTCTTGAGTGCTTGAAGCTTGTCTAATTCCTGTTCCAGTATAGGCAGCAGCTTGCCTGCTTCTTCTAAAGTGAAATATTTATCCACGAAGTATCACCACCATCATCTTAATCATTAATTCGAATTAATAGACTTCCATTCGCTCCCCGACCGAGCTTCACATTGCATTTCGGACAATTCGTAACGGACTGGGGCACTGAGATGATCTGGTCGCAGGCAGGACAGCGTTCAACTCCCTGCTTCGCTGTTTTCACAATATGCTTATAACCTTTCATCACGTTATAAATGCCAATCGCCAGCAAGATGAACGCGATAACCACTAACAATCTAAATAATATGACAATCATCATAACCCTCCTGCTCATGAATAGCTCTAGTATACAACACCTTGTGCACCCATTCCAAAAGCGAAGTGCTTCGGCTAATCTATGAATTTATGATTTGATCTGGATCAATGAAAGAGGGGGATTCTATGAAATCACGTCCTCTTTTTGTAAATTGTAGTTTACATTCTTTTTCAAAATATCGTATGATGATACGGTACAACTCAATACCATATATGGAAGCAGGTTCTTGATTCCCACTGTATGAAGGGGAACTCAAGATGAAAAGGGAAGTCCGGTGAAAATCCGGCACGGTCCCGCCACTGTAACAGAGGAGTATCCGTCCAGCGTTGAACGCATTAAGGTTTTCAGCGCAGTCAGAATGAAACAGCCACTGGTCCCCGGACTGGGAAGGCGGACGGATATGAGGATTCTGGAGTCAGGAGACCTGCCTGTTTCTAAATACACTGTGAACCTACGGGAGATAGGGAGGTGTGAAAGCAGCGTTTCAATACGATCATGAAGCGGCTTTTTCCCTATTCTTTTTTTCGGGAAGAAGCCGTTTTTTATGTGCAGATGATTCGATTGACAACCATTTTGAAGGAGGTACGAAACCATGACAACCATTCAAACCAGTAATCTAGGATATCCGCGCATCGGCGAAAACCGAGAGTGGAAAAAGGCGCTGGAGGCTTTCTGGAAAGGACAAATAGCGGAGGAGGAGCTGTACAAGCAGTTAAAAGAGATGCGGCTATCCTATTATAGAAAACAAAGGGATGCCGGCATCGACTTGGTTCCTGTAGGTGATTTCACCGCTTATGATCATATGCTTGATCTCAGCGCGATGTTCGGTCTTGTGCCAGGACGTTTTCCCTATGCGGGAGGGAAAGTAGATCTTGCCACCTATTTCGCTATGGCCAGAGGAACGAAGGAAGCCGCAGCTTGTGAAATGACCAAATGGTTTAATACGAATTATCACTATATTGTTCCTGAAATCGGGCAGAGAGAGCCTAAACTCACGCACAATCGACCACTTGAAGCTTATTTGGAAGCGAAAGAGGAGCTTAGTCTGGAAGGTAAGCCGGTCATGGTTGGCCCGTATACGTTTCTTAAATGCGCCAAAGGCTACGCCTCTTCCGAGCTGCAGTCTCTTCTCATGACCTTTGCCGAGCTGTATGGAGAAGTGCTGAAGCAGCTGGAGCAGGCAGGCGTTGTATGGGTACAGCTGGATGAACCGGCCTTAGTTCTGGAGATGGAACGAGAAGAGCTGGTTTGGGTCAAAGCCGCGTATGAGCGAATGGCGGAAGCCGCGCCTGGTTTGAATTTGATTCTGCAAACGTATTTCGACTCGGTTCATATGCCGGAACAAGTATTTGAGCTTCCCGTTCAAGCATTCGGCCTTGATTTCGTCCATGGCCGTCAAGGAAACATGGCGGTGCTCCGCTCCAGACTGTTTCCACAAGACAAAAAGCTCGCGATCGGCATCATCGATGGGCGCAACATATGGCGCAGCGATCTTGCGGCGGATCTAGAGCTGCTGCGTGAAATCTCCGGATACATCACTCCAGATCGCTGGATCATACAGCCTTCTTGCAGTCTGTTGCATGTCCCTGTCACTGTAAAATACGAACAACTGCCGGATCCAATCATTCAGCAAGCTTTAGCCTTTGCCGATGAGAAACTGGCGGAAGTCGTAGTACTGTCACGCGCCTATACAGGAAATGCCAGCGCAGAGGAAGCTGCTTTCGCAAGTCGCGCGGCACTTCTTCGATTAAATCAATCCCCTTCCAGGCGCGTCGCTGAAGTAGTCAACCAGATGGAAGCCATTGATCAGTTGAGTACGGCTCGAACCACCACCTTCGAAGAGCGCTACCAAAAGCAGTTAAAAAAACTGCAGCTTCCTCCTCTGCCAACGACGACGATCGGCAGCTTTCCTCAAACCGCGGAGGTTCGGAAAGCGAGACGGCAATGGAAGAATGGACAATGGACTGAGGCGCAGTATCAAACGTTCATTCAGGAGCAGATACGGGAATGGGTCGACATTCAGGAGAACCTTGGACTGGACGTCCTTGTCCATGGCGAATTTGAACGTAACGACATGGTTGAGTTTTTCGGAGAGCGGCTTTCCGGATTTACCTTTACCCAGAACGGATGGGTGCAATCTTACGGGTCAAGGTGCACTAAACCGCCTATCATTTATGGAGATGTCTCGCACGACGCTGCGATGACCCTGCAGGAAACGCTATTCGCAAGGTCGCTGACACACAAGCCGATCAAAGGAATGTTGACCGGTCCCGTCACGATACTTGCTTGGTCGTTCGTCCGCAACGACATTCCAGAACGAGACGTCGCCTATCAAATTGCACTCGCTCTTAGAGAGGAAGTTTCTTTGCTGGAGCAGAGCGGAATTCATATTATTCAAGTGGATGAACCGGCCATTCGAGAATTGACGCCGCTCAAGCGAAGTGAATGGGACGATTATTTCGAGTGGGCGGTCAAAGCGTTCAAGCTGTGCACTTCCCATGTGAAGGATGAAACCCAGATTCATACCCATATGTGTTATGCAGAATTCCACCAAATCATCGATGTCATTAAAGCACTCGACGCCGATGTCATCTCCATTGAGACGTCTCGAAGCCACGGGGAACT
Organism: Marinicrinis lubricantis; assembly: GCF_042658665.1. Taxonomy (NCBI): domain Bacteria; kingdom Bacillati; phylum Bacillota; class Bacilli; order Caryophanales; family Paenibacillaceae; genus Marinicrinis; species Marinicrinis lubricantis. The sequence goes on along the minus strand of NZ_JBHSQV010000034.1, from coordinate 16,241 downwards.
GATCCATGCCTTCCAGGAGCAGCCGTATGAAAAAGGCATTGGGCTTGGCGTATATGACATTCACAGCCCGAGAGTGCCTGAAGTTCAGGAAATGCTGAACATCATTGAGGAATCTTTAAAGGTGCTGCCCCCAGACCGATTCTGGGTCAATCCAGATTGCGGGTTGAAAACACGGAACAAAGAAGAAACCGCCGCCGCTCTCTCGAACATGGTGCAGGCGGCGAAAGAAGCAAGAAAGCAATTATCTGTAAAGGTGTAATGACTTAAGCAATCGACCATATCCAATGGCGAAGATTGAATCTATCACCAGCATAAGAAGAAAATAGCATCACAAAAAATACAGCCTTTCCTTTCACGGAAATGGCTGTATTTTTTCGGGATTCATTCGATTACTGCAGAAGCGTTGAAGGCGTGCCGGCGTACAAGAGGTGCAGCTTGTGCAGCGCTCTCGTACATCCTACATAAAGCAGCTTGGCGTTTTGAGTCGTAGCAGGGTAATGCGCTTCGTCTACGTCCAGCAGCAAGGCCGCATCGAACTCCAAGCCTTTAGACAAATAAACTGGCAGCACTGACAAACCGCCTCGATATTTCGTTTCATTTCCGTCGATCAGTACCGGTTCCCAGCCGCCTGCTGTAAGTTCTGCGTGAATTTCTCTGCACTCCTCCAACGTCCTTCCCATGACAGCAATCGAATCAAATGCCCTGCATGCTTCGAGAAACTCTATGATCTGCTCCAGCCTTTCTGGATGGGCTGCATATTCGGTCACACGAACCGGTTCTCCGCTGCGAAATACAGGAACAGCCGCAGGCATCTCATCCCCGGCATGCTTTAACACCCGATTGGCAAACTCAATAATTTCGGTTGTGGAACGATAGCTCTGCAGCAGCTGGTGAAATGAAAGCTGCTCCGGTTCGAACAGCTCTGTGAATTCACCCCAACCCCGAATTCCCTTATATTCATGGATACCCTGCGCCACATCCCCAAGAATCGTAAACGACGGCTCCCTCATGAACTGCTTCAGCAGTGCAATCTGGAAAGGAGAAACATCCTGCGCCTCATCGATCACGATATGATCCAGCATGTTGCCCTTTCTTCCATACAGTTTAAGGCTGATATATGCAAGTGCCGTCAAATCCTCCGCATCGGCCTTTCCGCGTTCCAATCTTTTTCTCGTCCAGCTGACGAGCTTTTCCGGCAGCTTCTGATACATCGGTTCCGATTCACTGATACGCACCTTCCCCATGCCATAACCATAGCACCACCCGTAAACGCTTAGCGGTGTCGGTTCAGGCCACTTTTTCACATAGGAGCTGAAGCGCTGCCTCGCCAGCTTCCTTTTTTCCTTCGGATTGGTGAGTGTCTGTGAACTCAATTCCATCTCCATCCATCGTTTGATCCGGGCAATAACCCGCTCCCTCCTTTTCGCCAAAGGATAATGACGATATTCCTCGTCATACCAGCGGCGAATTTCCGAAGCAGCGAGCACCTTTCCGTCCCAAATCTCCAAATTCTCCATAGGCGTGCTATTTTTCTCGTACACTTTTAAACAGCTGTCCAGCCACCTCTTGTAACGAAGCGAGCCTTTGAAACGCCCGGGCACCTGATTGCTGATCGGCCTGATCCGATCCGGCTTGAACCAATGGCTGAGCTGCGTCTCTTCCTTCGTCAGGTGAATCTCATCTTGGATCTGTTCAAGTGCCCATGCAGTAAACGTCGTCTGCTGAATCCCGCCTACACCCAGTTCAGGAAGCACATCCGAAATATAATCCAAAAACATCGTGTTCGGTGCAAAAATTACCATACGTTCGGCTCGCACCTGCTCTTGGTATTGGTAAATCAAATAGGCTAGCCGATGCAGTGCTACCGTCGTTTTCCCGCTCCCCGCCACCCCTTGAATAATGAGTGCTTTGTTGCGGGGCGCACGAATGATTCGATCCTGTTCAGCTTGGATCGTAGATACAATATCCCGCAGCCGATTGTCCTTCTTCTCCCCCAACTTATAGAGCAGAAACTCATCCCGAACATCCAGATTCTCTCCGCCGCGGACGTAGCTGTCCACCACTCGCAGCAGTTCACCCTGACGTACTGCCAAATTTCGTTTTAGATGTATCGTACCCTCGATCTCTCCATCCGGGGAATCATAGATGACCGGCTGATCCCCGCCGGTAAACGAGTAAAACAAGCTGGCTACCGGCGCTCTCCAATCGATAATGCGAGGATCACCGGTTTCCGTGTCCTCCAGTCCATGCTTTCCGATGTACAGCCGCTTCGGCTGATCCTGATCAGGCTCCTGAAAGTCAATCCTTCCAAAATAAGGTTCTGCCGATAATGCCGTTAACCGCATCCGCTGCTCTTCTCTGATGGCATCCAACACTTGTTCCGTATAATCATCGCCAAAATATCTCGGGCCTATCGAACTAAGCTGCTTGTCAATTTCCTTTCTCGTCTGCTCTAAACGTTCCTGCTCATCCGAGAACGCCGCATCCAGCATCAACTTCTCCTCCTTCTCATGTGACCGCTTCAATATTTTGGCATAATCTTCACAAAAATAGTAGACTGCAATTTTTCATTTTGGTATGATGTAGATTAAGGATTACCTATTTTAAATTTAACAATATTTTACATATTGATATAAAAATGACCTCGCTGTGAAGCGAGGCTTTGTTTTGTTTTGTTTTATCATTTTCATTCCTTCTTGATGCAGCTTAGCGATGAAGCCTACTGCCTTGTCCCATCCTTGTCATCTCGTCCGATTCATATACGTGAACCCCCTGCTTCTTTCGTTGTGCAGAGGCCACCATCGATGCTGCCGCGTTCTGTGCGGTGATCGGACGATACCTGCGAAGCTTGCCTACAAGCAAGACGAACAAGGCTTTTGCCAGCCGCCCTCCTGCTTTCTCGCCGAATCGAAGCTCCTCCCGCTGACCCAGCAACAATGAAGGACATTCGCCATAGATAAGCTTCCCATCCAAGCTTGGAACGAACGCACGATATGGTCCAACATCATATAGCCACCCTTTGACTGAACCGGGCATCCGCCTTTTCACATAGGGCTCCACAACATGATGATTGATTTCACCGCGCAGCAATGTGCCGTAAACTCACACTTCACAGGTTCCATGCCCGACTTCAATTCGATTATTCTTTGTCCGAATCTCCTCCAACGGCTTTCACCTCGATATCCGCTTGAACCAGCGCTTGATGAAGCTTCTTCGCAAAGCTCAGCGCATGTTCTCCATCGCCATGTACACAAATCGTATCTGCACGCAGCAAAATCCTCTCTCCAGTTAAGGCTTGTACCGCCCCCTCAGATGCCATGTGCAAGCTCTGCTTGATCGCATCCACCTCGCTCACAATGACCGCCTGCGGATGACTGCGCGGTGTCAAACTGCCATCCTTCTGATATGTACGATCGGCAAATACTTCTTCTGCATAGGATAGCCCACGTTCCTCGCTAGCCCGAATCAGCTCGCTTCCAGCTAACCCATAAAGAATCAAACTGTCATCACAATCGATGACGGAACAGACGATAGCATCGGCCAAGCCGCGGTCTCTGGCAGCCATATTGTAGAGCGCACCGTGCGGCTTAACATGATGAAGCCGGCCTCCCATCGCCCGTACGAAGCCGGTTAAGGCGCCGATCTGATAAACCATTAGATCATATACTTCCTCCGGCGACACTTTTATTTCTCTGCGCCCGAATCCCATCCTGTCCGGCAGTCCCGGGTGTGCTCCAACGGCCACATCGTGCCGCAGGCACAGCTCCACCGCAGCTCTCATCACGCTTGGATCTCCTGCGTGAAACCCGCAAGCGATATTTGCCGAGCTGATCCATTGCACGATCTGTTCATCCTCACCTAGCCGATATACACCAAAGCTCTCTCCCATATCACAATTGATATCAATCTTCATCACCCGTCCCGCTCCCCTTTCATGCGAATGAATCGCTTAAGCATCCGAAGCTCCTGCTCCCGCTTATATAAGGCATATTCCGCCTCCTCGTGCGTGATGAAAGTAAACCGCACTTCTCCTCCGGGAGGAACTTGCGACAGCAAATGCAGGTCTGCCGAGATGACTTGAGCGATTCTCGGATATCCCCCCGTCGTCTGGCTATCGGACATGAGTACAATCGGTCTTCCATCCGGCGGGACCTGCACAGTGCCCTTTAGAACGCTCTCGGAGCGCATCTCCAGCGGCTGCATAACAGATAACGTATATCCCTCTAACCGATAGCCCATCCTGTCTGAACGAGAAGTCACCTGATAAACCGAATGAGCAAAACGTTCCCCGCTTTCTTCTCCAAAGTGGGCGTACTCTCTTCCGGGAACGGCTCTCACCTGTTGAGGCTTAGAAATAGAAAGTGGGGACACACTCCATCGTGGATAATAAAGCTTGCAGCCTAGAGCATGATTTACCGCTGCCCCAGGTACGGATTCGATCGCCCAATCCCCCGTTTCGAGCTGATCGCCTGCCTGTAAGCTTCTACCCAGCAAGCCCGGGAGCTTCCCCCGGACGTATGTGCTGCTGCTTCCCATATACGGTTCCGACTTTATTCCGCCTCTTATCGCCAAATATGCAATCGCGCCCTCACGAAAGGCGCCCATCGTTAGTACGCTGCCTTCTGGAATCCATACCGGTCGCCAAGAAGGAATCGGCACTCCGTCGGCAGATGCCGATATGTCACCGCCGCACAGGCTAATCCAGCAGCCGTAATTGAACCGCAGCTGCGGTCCCAGCGAGATGACCTCGAGTGCAGGCGCGGCAGGATCGTTGCCGACCAATTCGTTTGCAATCCGATAAGACCAATCGTCCATGGCACCACCGCGAGGCACGCCATATTTCATCCATCCGACTCTGCCTCGATCTTGAACGGTTGTGAACAATCCGGCTTTCATTACATCAATCTGCAATTCATTCGCCTCCCTGCTTCAGCTTCCAATATTGCGCTTCATCGATAGGTACGAAGCGAATTTGGTCTCCGGCCTGAATCAAAACAGGGGGATTCATCTCCGGCATGAACAATCGCAATGGCGTCCGACCGATCACATTCCAACCGCCCGGCAGTTCCAGCGGGTAAATGCCAGTCTGCCCGCCTCCGATGCCAACACTGCCTGCCGCAACGGTCTTACGGGGCACAGATTTACGAGGAACAGCCAGACTCGGATCCAACCCCTGCAAATATGGGAACCCCGGCGCAAAGCCGATCATCTGCACCGTATAAGTCGGTCCGCAATGACGTTCAATGAGCTCCTGCCTGCCTATTCTGAGCCCATTCGCTGCTTCCTCCAAATCCGGTCCCCATGTTCCGCCATAGCATACAGGAATCTCGATCAATCGACTAGATGAACCGCCTTCATGAAAGTGCATCGAACGAAACCGTTCATCGATCCATTTCATCACCCATGTAGATGGGAGCTCTCCTCTGGAAATATCCCATACCTTCATCGGGTCATAATATAACGCAGCGGACATATAGGCTGTCGTCATTTCCTCGTACCCATAGAACGGTTCGCGCTCGATCCTGGCTTGAAACTGCTGCATCATCGGCAATAGATTCACTTGCTGCTGCGAATTGAAATAGATGACTGCAGCATTCTCCGCCAGCGGGAACAGCTCAATACTCAAGCTTTTCATCAGGTTCTCTCCCATCTTGACGTTCATTAGACAGAATGCACTTCACCATTTTCGTTCCTTTTGCTGCCTTCTTCTGAAAATTATACCCAACGGACAAAGCCGAGTACAGAAAAGCACGTATTCATGGTGATCTCACATATTCGCTACAAAACAAATTATCAGTTAACTATATGTTAGTTTATATAACATAAAATTCGCTATTTCATTGAAAATAAACAATTTTTCGTATATACCATTCTTTTATCAGTATATTTATGTTAAAATATGTGACATAAAATATGAATTGAAAATGAGGTGTATACTTTGAAAAAGGAAAGCAAATTTTTGTATTACGTTCAGCTGCTGGATTCAGCTCTTCCCGCAGGGACTTTCTCATTCACCTTCGGTTTGAACGAATTTATAAAAGGAAGGCGCATTTCGGAGGAGGATGAACTGATTCGCAGCATCGATGCTTGGATTCGTTCCTCCTTGTTTTTCACGGAAGGGCTTGTCGTAAAGGGGATGCTTGAAGCGTTAAATGACTCGGATATGAAGAGGTTTTACCGATATGGAGAATGGATTTACTTACAACGAATGTCTTTTCATTCTGACGAGCCTGAACACCAAATGGGGAAAAAGTATATAAAGCTCGCCAAAACCATTTATCCTTGGATGGATTTAAAAGAAATGGAGCAGTTCACCCGCATGTATTCCGCTGGCACACTTCCCGCCGTTCATGCTTTTACCGCTCACCGTCTTGGCATTTCCTCTAATCAAGCCATGAGAAGCTACTTGTATACATTAGCTCACATGATGGTGAACAGTGCCCTAAGACAAATACCCGTCATGCTTGCTGAAGAAAATAAAATCATGAGCAAGCTCATGCCATCCATATTGGAAACGATGGAAAAAGCAGAGACTCGGAAACCTGAGCAATTATTCAGCTCTGCACAGGTGCAGCGTTATGCTGCTGAGACGATGAATCACCAAGCATACACTCGACTCTTATCTTGACCCTCAAGTGATTGCTGAAATGCTATGGATCATGAGAGGCATGGGTTCAATAACATGCCTTTCAATCCTTGACTCGAAGGAGGCGAATCAATCGGACGACTAAGCACCAAAAAATAATAACTAGAGGCAGCACTACGAATACCATAAACCCTGCATTGGAACGGCTCATCGCTAGGAAATATCCTAAGTAAGGAATATCGAAACTAACGGCCGTTTCGTCACCGCTCGTTTCAGTCTGTATTTTCAGCGTTCTTGGCCCGTCTTCCAAAGCCACATCATGAACGATCATCCCTCCTCCTGTCCATGCTCCGCCATTCAAACGATACACCCATACAGCAATAACGAAACCAAACAACAGCCACAACCACAGCATCGTATACTTCAGTCTATATTTGGGCGATCGGAATACGCCCTTTTTCGCTTTATGCCTGAATCCGAATATGGCTTTCATCCGCTCCATCTTTGGCTCGCCTCCGAAACCGCATGTACACTATAGCTTTCGTAACGAATATGTATTTTTAAAGACAAATAGAACCATTTTTTATAGATATCATCCCATTTCGCCTCTCTCGCAGCTTCATCCGCCATAATACAAAGCACTCTCCAGCCAGCCCATGAATATGCTGTCATCAGTATCAACGCCTATGGACTGAAGGAGGTTTATGCATGATTAGAATTTTTGGGGCGGATCGGCCAATCCAAACTGCTGATGTAGCTGCTCTGAAACCATTGTCACCGGTCGAGGCTCACATATTGGAGCGCATGACGCACAGTCAGGAAATAGTCATTTATAACCACATGGACGAACTTGTATTCGAGCTTCTGTTAAGAAATGCCATTGTCTCAGCCAGCCATGAACTAAATCGCAGCGGGGCTGCTTTCACTGTATTCGCTGACTCCCGCTGCAATCCCGTCTACTGGACACGGACGCCCAACGGAGGATTTCAATTGAATCCCGGCGCTTCCCCTTCGGCTGCCATCGCTGATATTTTTATGAATGGACACAGCTATGGCTTCGAATGCGCCACCGCGATCGTGATCGTTTTTTATCGGGCTTGCCAGACTGTTTTGGGAGACAACGTTTTTGATACCTTATTCGCTGGACTGTACCTTCGAGATTGGCAGCATGATAAGGATTTAAGGTTGACGACTCGCAAGTATATGCTCTACCTTCCAGGCGACGTTCATTATATTAAAAATCCCGACCATGATCCCAGCAAGCCGGAATGGCAAGGAGAAAACATTGTAGATCTCGGATTTGACATGTATTATGGCCATGGCATCGGCATACGCGGATTGGATGAAATGATTGAGATGTTGAATCGGCTGCGCTATCCAGGCGCAACACAGAGCGCCTATTTGCTTGATCAAGCGACACGGCCTGGTTACAGATATTTATCTCAGTTTTATAAGCCCCATCCGGATCAAAGCACCAGACTGCAGCCATTCATAGAAAAGTATATTACCGCCAAGGTAGGTCAAAGCCTCTCCATTTTATAACGGCATGAGAAAAAGCGGGAGAATGAATGATTCTCTCCCGCTTCCATATCAGCCGCTTCGTATTAAGGCAATTCGGAATGCCCCATTAAATATTTATCAACCTCTCGGGCGGCTTCTCGACCTTCATTAATCGCCCACACGACAAGGCTCGCGCCTCTGCGCATATCTCCAGCTGCAAATACGCCTTCAACATTGGTTTTGTATTCGCCGTATTTCGCCTTCGCACCTGTCCAACGATCTCTTTCGACGCCTAGCTGATCGATTACATCTCCTTCTGGACCCGTAAAGCCCAAAGCAAGAAATACAAGATCGGCTTTCCATACTTTTTCTGTACCTTCGATAATTTGATTGTGACGATTACCGTGCTCATCCTTTGTGCGCATAACTTCTACCGTATGAACTTCTTTCACGTTGCCATGCTCATCGCCTACAAATTTTGTCGTCATGATTTTGTAAGCTCTAGGGTCCGTTCCGTAGATTGCTCGCGCTTCTTCCTGCCCGTAGTCTAGTTTGTAGACGTTCGGGAATTCCGGCCAAGGATTGCTGCTGGAACGTGTCGGCAGCGCCTCAGGATAAATAACGAACTGGGTCACGCTGTTGCATTTGTGACGCAGCGCCGTCGCAACACAGTCGGTACCTGTGTCTCCCCCGCCGATCACGATAACATCCTTGCCTTCGGCATTGATGAATTTTCCATCCTGCAGATTAGAATCCAGCAAGCTTTTTTGATTCAAATGCAGGTATTCCATCGCGAAGTGAACGCCTTTTAAATTACGGCCTTCCACTTCCACGTCACGGCCCTTAAGCGCACCGCCGCATAGTACAATCGCATCGAATTCTGCTTTCATTTGATCGACAGGGTAATCCTTTCCGACCTCACAGTTGGTTACAAATTCAACGCCTTCTTCCTTCAACAAGTTAATGCGGCGTTCTACGACTTTCTTATCCAGCTTCATATTCGGAATACCGTACATCAACAGACCGCCGGGACGATCCGATTTCTCGAACACCGTCACCAGATGTCCCGCTTTGTTCAATTGTGCAGCGCAAGCAAGTCCTGCCGGACCAGAACCGATCACGGCAATCTTTTTGCCTGTACGGAATTGAGGCGGGTTAGGTACAACCCAGCCCTCTTCGAATCCTTTATCAATAATCGCCTGTTCAATCGATTTGATTGTAACCGGATCTCCATGCAATCCTACGGTACATGAGCCTTCGCAAGGTGCGGGGCAAACCCGTCCCGTAAATTCAGGAAAATTGTTCGTCATATGCAAGCGGTCCAACGCTTCCTTCCATTTACCGCGATAGACTAGGTTATTCCACTCCGGGATCAAATTGTTCACCGGACAGCCTGATGTCGTCCCGTTCAAGGTAACGCCCGTATGGCAGAAAGGAATACCGCAATCCATACAGCGAGCACCTTGAATCTGCAGCTTTTCTTCGTTGAAGTGAAGGTGGAACTCTTGCCAATCCTTAATCCGTTCTGCCGGGTCTCGGTCCGCAGGAAGCTCTCGCCGGTATTCCATAAATCCAGTTGGTGTTGACATCCTCGTTCCTCCTATCCTGCTTATTGATTCCCGCCCACACGGGATGCTGTATTTTCCACGAAGGCTGCCATGATCGCTTCATCATTGCTCAGCCCATTCTTCTTTCCTCTTTCGATCGATTCAAACATTCTCTTATAATCGCTCGGAATGACTTTCACAAATTTATACTGATTCTCATCCCAACCATTCAAAATACGTTGACCTACATCACTGCCGGTAAACTTCACATGGTTGCGAATCAATTGTTTGACTTCGTTCACTTCGTATTCTTCATCTAGCTGCTCGAGCAGCACCATTTCGGTATTCACCTTGCTCTTAAATGTACCGTCTTGATCATACACATAGGCGATACCGCCGGACATACCTGCAGCAAAGTTGCGGCCCGTTGATCCGAGAATGACGACTCGTCCTCCCGTCATATACTCGCATGCGTGGTCTCCCACACCCTCAACAACCGCCTTCACGCCGCTGTTTCTGACCGCGAATCGTTCACCGGCAATGCCGCGGAAATAAGCTTCCCCGCTCGTAGCACCGTAAAGTGCCACGTTTCCGAGAATGACATTTTCTTCTGGGACGAAAGTGGACTGTGACGGCGGGAATACAATGATCTTACCTCCGGACAATCCTTTCCCCACATAGTCATTGGCATCCCCTTCGAGTGAAAGCGTCATTCCTTTCGGAATGAAAGCACCGAAGCTTTGACCGGCAGATCCATTAAAGTGAAGTCGAATCGTATCGTGAGGCAAGCCCTCTGCACCGTACTTCTTCGTAATTTCACCGCCGACAATCGTACCGACGACGCGGTTCGTATTATGGATCGGCAAAATCGCGTGTACATGCTCCTGGTTGTCAATCGCAGGCTTACAAATATCAAGCAGCTTCTGCATATCAAGTGACTGGTCCAGCTTATGATCCTGCATGATACGGTGGTATCTGCCTACTTCCTCCGGCACCTCCGGTTGGTGCAGAAGAGGACTTAGATCAAGACCTTTCGTCTTGAAATGCTCGCGTGCTTTCTTCACTTCCAGTACATCGGTCCGTCCGATCATTTCATCGATGGTTCTGAAGCCCAATTCCGCCATAATTTCGCGAACGTGACGGGCAATGAACAGCATATAATTGACGAGGTGATCCGGATCGCCTGTAAAGTTTTTGCGCAGCTCTGGATTTTGGGTCGCTACACCGACCGGACACGTATCCAAGTGGCAAACCCTCATCATCACACAGCCCAGCACGACCATTGGTGAAGTAGAGAATCCGTATTCTTCAGCCCCGAGCAGTGCAGCGATGACCACATCGCGTCCTGTCAGCAGCTTGCCGTCTGTCTCCAGCTTCACGCGATCACGAAGGTTATTAAGCAGCAGCGTCTGATGCGTCTCCGCAAGTCCAAGCTCCCAAGGCAGCCCAGCATGCTGCAGACTGGTTCTTGGTGAAGCACCGGTACCGCCGTCATAGCCGCTGATCAGAATGACATCTGCACGTCCTTTTGCAACCCCTGCGGCAATCGTCCCGACGCCGACTTCCGACACCAGCTTGACGTTAATGCGTGCCGTCGGATTAACGTTCTTCAAATCGTGAATGAGCTCAGCTAAGTCCTCAATGGAGTAAATATCATGGTGCGGCGGAGGCGAGATAAGTCCAACTCCGGCCGTTGTTCCCCGAACTTCCGCAATCCACGGATAAACCTTCTTGCTAGGAAGCTGACCGCCCTCACCAGGCTTTGCGCCTTGAGCCATTTTAATTTGAATTTCATCCGCATTGACCAAGTACTGCGCTGTAACACCGAAGCGTCCAGATGCAACCTGCTTGATCGCACTGCGGCGCAAGTCGCCGTTCTCATCCGGGGTAAAGCGCTCCGGATCTTCGCCGCCCTCACCCGTATTGCTTTTACCGCCAATGCGGTTCATCGCAATAGCCATGCTCTCATGGGTCTCTTTACTGATCGCACCGAAGGATATGGCGCCGGTTTTAAAACGTTTCACGATCGATTCTACCGGCTCTACCTCTTCAATAGGAACTGGTGTGAGCCCGGATTTGAATTCGAGCATGCTGCGCAGTGTAATTTGCTGCTTCGTCTGCTCATTCACCAAGCTGGCGAACTTCTTATACAGCTCATAGTTATTCGTTTTCGTAGACTGCTGGAGAGAGTGGATCGTTTCCGGCGTGAATAGATGCTTCTCGCCTTCTTTTCTCCAAATGTGCTCTCCGCCGGCGTCAAGTGAATCGTATTTCTGGTCTGCGAATGCATGACGATGCTTCGTCAACAGTTCCTCGGCAATCGCTTCTAAATTAATTCCGCCAATACGAGACGGCGTCCAAGTAAAGTATTTATCGATTACGTCCTGAGCAATCCCCAGCGCTTCGAAGATTTGCGCGCCGCGATAGCTTTGGATCGTGGAAATTCCCATCTTGGATAAAATTTTAACAATCCCTTTAGTTGCCGCTTTGATATAATTTTTCTCCGCCTCAGCATAATCGTTGTTCAATATGCCCTGCCCGATCATGTCCTGCAGCGTCTCGTAAGCAAGATAAGGGTAGATCGCATTGGCTCCGTATCCTAGAAGCACAGCGAAATGATGAACCTCTCTCGGTTCGCCAGACTCCACCAGAATGCTGACTTTCATTCGCGAACCTTCTCGAATGAGGTGGTGATGCAGTCCGGATGTAGCCAGCAGTGCAGGAATCGCCGCGTACTCTTTATTCAAGCCGCGATCAGACAAGATAATCAAGCTTGCTCCGTCCGCGATCGCTTGGTCTGCCTCAGCAAAGATGCGATCCAGCGCGTCCTCTAAGCCCTTGCTTCCCTCGGAAGCTTTGAACAGTAAAGACAGCGCGGCCGATTTGAAGTAAGCATCCTGCTCTCCGTAAGCGCGAATCTTAGCGAGCTGCTTGCCACTCAAAATGGGCGTATCCAGCTTGATTTGCTTACAGCTTAGTGCTTCCGGCTGAATCAAGTTTCTTTCCGGTCCGATATTCGTATAAGTTGATGTGATAATTTCTTCGCGAATCGCATCAATCGGCGGGTTCGTGACCTGCGCGAACAGCTGCTTGAAATAGTTGTAGAGCATCTGTGGACGCTCCGATAGTACAGCAGGCGGCACGTCAATCCCCATGGAAGCGGTAGGCTCCATCGCCGTCAATCCCATCGGCTGCAGAATCTTCGTTAAATGCTCGAAGGTATAACCGAATGCCATTTGCGCACGAAGCAGGTCCTCTGTCTGAGCTGGCTCCGCTCCCGCCTCCGGAAGTTCGTCAATCGTACGAAGATTCTCCTTCAACCATTGGCTGTAAGGCTGTTCGCTTACAATCTGTCCTTTCAGCTCTTCATCACTAATGATTCGACCTTGGACCGTATCGACCATCAGCATTTTACCAGGACGAAGACGGTCTTTCTTCACAATGCGTTCTGCAGGTACTTCTAGAACGCCTACTTCGGACGAGAGAATCACCATATCGTCATTCGTCACATAGTATCGTGCAGGACGAAGTCCGTTTCGGTCCAGATAAGCGCCGATGACCGATCCGTCTGTAAAGCAGACCGCAGCCGGTCCATCCCATGGCTCCATTAAAGAGCTGTGGTATTCGTAGAACGCTTTTCTTTCCGGATCCATGTTCTCGTGCTTCTGCCACGGCTCAGGAATCATCATCATCGCGGCATGCGGCAAAGAACGTCCGGAAAGCATCAGAAACTCCAGCGTATTGTCGAAAATTTGTGAGTCACTGCCGTTCTCGTCGACAATCGGAAGCACTTTAGAGAAGTCGTCACCGAATACATCAGTGTCGCACATCGCTTGACGCGCTTTGATCCAGTTCACGTTTCCGCGGAGTGTGTTGATTTCCCCATTGTGAATCATGTAGCGGTAAGGATGCGCTCTTTCCCAGCTTGGGAACGTATTCGTACTGAAACGGGAGTGAACGAGCGCCATGGCCGTTTCCATCTCCGGATTTTGCAGTTCTTTATAGAACGTGTCCACCTGCTCCGGCGTAAGCATCCCTTTGTATACAATCGTACGGCTGGACATGCTGGCAAAATAGAAAGCATCCTTTCCGTCCACAGCCAGCTCACGAGCCTTGTTCTCCGCGATCTTTCGAATCACGTACAGCTTCCGTTCGAAATCAATCCCTTGCTGAACGCCGCTGCGCTCAATAAACACTTGACGCACGTAAGGCTGACTGCTGACCGCGGATTTGCCCAATGTGGAGTTGTCCGTATCGAGTGTTCTCCAGGCAATCAGCTTTTGCCCCGCTTCGCGGATCGCCGCCTCAATCGCTGCTTCACTTTGACTGCGAAGCGCATCGTCCTGCGGCAGGAACAGCATACCGACACCATAATCGCCCTGCTGCGGCAGCGTAAAGCCTTCCTTGGACAGTTCACTTTTGAAAAACGTATGTGGAATTTGCATTAAAATCCCTGCGCCGTCGCCCGTATTACTTTCCGCACCTTGGCCGCCGCGGTGATCAATATTACAAAGAATCGTCAACGCCTGTTTAATAATTTCATGCGACGTTGTCCCCTTTAAATTCGCAACAAAACCGATTCCGCAAGCATCGCGTTCAAACTGCGGATCGTATAAGCCCTGCTTTGGAGGTAAACCCGTATGATTCATCCTGTATTCACCTTTCATGATTAATTTGTTGCAGATGGCACCTGACCCGTTAGAGATTAATGTCCTATTATTCAAAAATTGTAGCATTCTGCGATCCTTCATTTGAATGCATTATACTGTTGATAATTTGCACTTTGATGTACGTGGAATCGATTGGCCATCAGGTTCTTAACTTCAAATCATGTGGATATACCAAGTGAAAGCATTTGTTTATCGACTCATCAAGGGTTATTATATTTGCACCGAAAAACAGCGTGAGTTCGTATAAAAATACATTAATTAAGTTTAAAAATACGATCCTTCATCATCTTATACAGATAACCATCCGTACTGCATTTTAGCCCGCTGCGTTCTTACACCCTTACAGCTGCCTGCTCATCGTTACCACAATGATCCAAAAAATACGAATGATAAACATATATTAATTTATAAATGTTCGTATTCTATTATACCCTAGTCGAGTTCTCTTCCGCATGTTCCAAATTATACAATTCCTTGTTTGATAAAACGAAAACTCCTATGAACGACTAGGCGAATCCCTACATATAGTAGACTATCCGTTGCATGAGGAGGAGAATGATATGCCGCATGTAATCAACATTTATAACCTCAAGATTAACAGCATCTCCAATAACGGTTCTGTTAACATAGGGGAAGCAGTCCACACCTCCCATACCTCGAATACGAAGGCTCAAGGTTCCAACTCTTCCTATGGTGATAGTTCCCCTCCTCGTTCCCTGATGAACAATACTTTCGTGGATCCCGATTTCAATGATATGGGTGAAATTGCGAACCCTGCTCCTGTTAACGCGAAACAATCCTGATGAAATGGAGGGTCTGCACAAGATGCCTTTTATCATTAATATCACGCAAATGAAAACGAATGGAGTTACACAGAATGGAAATATCGACGTCGGCGCGAGCGTGCAAAACTCGCATACCGCTAATACGAAAATCGTCGGAAACAATATGGCATGGGGTGACATTACTGCGGTGAATTCATTGATGCTGAACAATAATCTTGACACCGATGTCAGTGACCAAGACCAAATCGCCAACCCTTCTGCACCAGCTCCCCTGCAGTTTTAATTGCGCCTTTTCAGTGAAATACGGCAAAAAAGCGGCCCTTTGCTGGCCGCCCTTCTGCCTCCACTGACCGTGACTGTTCATGTCAGCACGGTCATTTATAAGGAATGAATCCACGAGATATAAATATTTATGTAATAAAGATCTCTCATCAAAGCAGCGCATGAGGGTATGTTTTATCCATATGCGAAATAAACATAATGGATTGGATCTGATTAGTCCTGTACGAAAAATGAGTTTCTTCGGGAAGGGGGGCCCCTTATGGATATGGATAAACTAAAACAATGGATGGAGTTTGCTCAGAAAGTACAGGGCGGCGATTTCTGGAACAGTGTTTTTAACGGAGAATACGGTAAAGCGTTTATGGACGATTCCTCTTTCCCATTTGAGAATAAAGCTTCAACGGAACAAACCAGTGAGAGCAAGGTTTTTCCGCCGATTGATCTGTATCAAAACGAAAGCCACATCTACATCATCGTTGAAGTCCCGGGACTAAACAAAGAGGATCTGGAAATCTATTTAAAAGGCGATATGTTGATCATTAAAGGGACGCTGCCTTCTAATGTTCGAAATATGACCAAAATTCATGAAGAAAGAAAGTACGGCTCGTTCGAACGAAGTATACGGCTGCCTGAGCCCGCAAATGCGCACACATTTACCGCCCGGTATCATAATGGGTTATTAGAGATCCAGTACCCGAGGGCTAAGCAGGAATCGGCTGTCATTCCAATTGACTAAGCTGTTCCGGTAGTGTCAAAAGATTTATGAAAACTACCTAAAGGGTTAGCTTCTCTCCTATTTACTGGAAGGAGATGCGCCGCAATCGCTCTTGACAAACACGCCAATGGTTTGAGGATTGTTTAACAAGGGCGA
>NZ_JBHSQV010000033.1:0-55169 GCF_042658665.1 Marinicrinis lubricantis | reverse complement strand
TAAAAGCGAGTGTTTGTATCTGTTAAACGACAATTCTGAGGAAGAAATTAGACAAGCCGTTGAGCAATATATCTACTTCTATAACTTCCAACGCTTCCAAAAACGACTCAACCATCTGGCACCGATAGAATATCGACACCAGATGGCTGCTTAGTCTTTTTAAAGCTGTCTACTTGACAGGGGTAAGTCCAAAACATGCTCACGGATAGGCTTTGATTTGTTTTTCATATAAGTATTACATCGTAAGTGCCTTTTGTGCATTCTTGATATCATTCGCAATGAGAGCCTTTAAATCGTAAGATGGATAATAGCCGTGCTGATACATATAATTGTAAACTTGACCGTGCCATTTGACAGCTGCATTCAATTGTTTGGACAACACGTCGCGCAGCTCAGGCGTTGCTGTTTCTGTTACAGCGATGGCGTAACTCCTTACAGACGTTTTTGCAAGTCCGAGAAGGCTGCCGGAATAGAAACCTTCATCGTTTCGAGTTAAGTTCTCTTCATATGGAATAGGGGCTCTTGGGAAGAAAGAGATAAGCTCTTTTATATTTTTCTCGATGGCATGAATGGAAGTTGTGTAAAGAGATTTTAGAGCTTGATCCGTAACATCAGGCACGGTTTTCTTTAATTGCATCAGGGCGTTACTTTGGAAAGCAACTAATTCGTGCAGTTCTAATGTTTCGTGCCATGCTAACGTTTTAGCTTTTGCTGCTTTATTCGATTTGGCTATAAATTCGTTCATCAGTGATAAATTCCTCCTTGAGTAATGTGTCTTTATACGGTATTCAAAAACGATAAGGGTGGGTACTTGTCACGATGCAATTTTTATAATTTCCATATAACTTCCAAATTTCGCATGGTAGTAAAATAAAGGATTTGATTTCGTTATTGAAATCATCTCGAATTCATCTTAAAATAGGAATGTGTTATGAACCAGATATGAACCAGTAACCAGGAGGTGTACACATGATCCACTGATAGAAAATAGGAACACTGACATCACTTAGATATACCACATCTAGCACTTTCCTCACTCGCATCACCTCATGATCGAACGATGATGGGCTCCATTTGGACAAATGAGCCAAGCAGACTCTTTCACTTTCACTCTCACATCTTATGAATCAATGATTTATTACTCGAGGCGAATACATAATTCCAATGGCAGATTGTCAAGCACTTTGACATGATGTAAGAAATAGGCAGTATTCCAGCTTAAACATTGGAGGGATTTATTTGTTGCTTAATCGACGTGTTAAGAAATATGTATGGATCATACTGGCATTTACACTGATCTCAATGAATTTTCATTTTATTGGAAGCGCTTCAGCAAGTTCATCGCAAATATCGATACCTATGGTGAACGGAGGTTTCGAAGAAGAAGTTTCCGGCGGTGAAATCCCGGGTTGGATGAGTATGTTTGAAACGGAGGAAGGATCGCTGTATTACGAAGTGTCGGATGAAAAAAGTCAGTCCGGTACGAAAAGTCTGAAAATCGTGGATACGTATCAGAATCGATCCGTTGCGCTTATGAGTAACAGTATCCCTGTGACAAGTGGATTCACATATACCGCTAGAGCACAGATTTTCATTGAAAGCGGTGCGACAGCCAGTTTGAATTTTCGGTATTATGACGCGGCGGGAAAAGCCGTAGCGGAGAACCAGGAGGTCCCACTCCACGTAGATCCGAATAAGGGCTATTCCCGCGGTCAGTGGCATGATGTATCTTCTTCCACGGTAGCCCCTGAGGGAGCCGTATATGCTAGAGTGATCGTATACACGACTTCCTACAGCACCGCTACCGCATATTTCGATGATATTCGATTCTCTTATGAAGAGCCTGTGAAAGTGGCGGGGGTGTTCCATATGAGTATGCCGTCCTCTGCACAGCTTGGAGAACAATTCCAAGTTGCCGTATCGCTTTCCGAAGCGGTGGATGTGCAAAGTGTGAACGCAGCTGTCTATTTTGACAGTGCGCGTTTGCAGATCATTGAGGTGAATCCATCAGGGGCATTTGCCGATGAGTCTGCCACATTCGAGGCCAATGTCGATAGCGATTATATTCGTTTGAGCGGAGGTTTACAGGAAGCGAATTCAATTCAGGGTGAATCGGGTGTTGCGGAAATCACGTTCAAGGTTGTGGGCGATAACGGAAGCGCGTGGGTTATTTTATCTAGAGGCTCTAAATTGAACGGTAAAGAGGCACTATTCTCCGATATAACTCAAATCGTGACCATTGGTTCCGGCAGCGGAACCCCTGTCGACTTAGAAGAGATAACTTTTGGACAGCCGGAATATTTACTGGCGCCCATTGCGGATGCCGTCGGCGTATTTGACGGGGAAGCAGGCATAGAGGATGGAAAGAATGTTATGTACACAACAGTAAAGGGCATTCCTCCAATGCTGCATGTTGTAGATCTTGACGATTACCAGCTGATCCGCAGCGTTCCTCTTGAAGGAGGAAGCGATGTATGGAATCATGCAATTGCACCGGATGGTACGGTATACATGACTTCAGGCGGTCAATTGTGGGCTTATTCTCCAGTGACGAAGACGGCAGAAAAGGTATTTACCTATGCGGGTGAAAATACGTTCTGGTGTCTCGCAATTGATGAACAAGGGAATATCTATATTGGTACTGGGCCTGGCGGGAAAGTCGTAAAGTTCGATCCCGTCACGAAGGAAAGCAGAGATTACGGCACGATGGTAGACGGCGCTGGACAGCAGTATGTCAGAGCCATCGATTACAGTAACGGTTATGTGTATGCTGCGACTTCACACGCGAAGGTCTATAAGGTCAATGTGGAGACTGGGGAAAAAACAGAAATCGCCGGACCACTGAATGAATCCGGTTATGTATACGATTTGAATATTGTTGATGATCGATATGTGATCATTCGGATGGAAATTTCGCAAAAAAGATACTTCTATGATATCGAGAAGGGAGAATGGCTTGACGTCGTTGTCGAGAACAGCTCTTCCGGTTTGCAAATTCCAAAGGAATCATTGGATGGAAAAATATATTTCCCAGCAGACAAAAAGATTAAAATGTTCGATGTGGAGACTCATGTTGTTGAGGATTCCGGTATGGAGTACGAGACGGCTTTCCGTGGGGCAAATTGGGTGGAAGTCGATGATCCAGATTTACCGGGCAAAAGTATCGTAACGATGAATTTCGCGGGAATCATTGTATTCTTCAATCCTGAAACCCAAACGGTGAAGCGTTATGAGAATATATTGCCTCCGAATGCCTCGATTACGCATCGCTTCGCTTCTGGACCAGACGGAAAAATATACGTCACCGGCATGCAAGCATCGAAGGCGGCGGCTTATGATATCGGAACAAATACAGCTTCAACATTCCCGATGGGGCAGGCCGGAGCCGTTGTTCCTTTTGGCGATAAGCTGTACTTCGGCGTTTACCCGGGCGGAGAGATTGAGGAATACGATACGAACACGCCATCCGTTCCACCGAAGAAGCTGTTTAAGCTGGAAAACGGACAAGATCGGATTGGTGAAGGAATCGTTGCCGGAAGTAAAATCTATTTTGGTTCAATCTCCACCTATGGTGAATTGGGCGGTGCGATCACTTCGTTTGATCCGTCCAATCCGGACATCGAATCCTCCTACCAAGTATTTCGCAATGTCGTTCAGGATCAAAGTGTCATATCTTTAGCTTACAAGGACGGCAAGCTTTACGGCGGTACAAGTATCAACGGAGGAATGGCGGTGGATCCGAAAGCACAAGAAGCGAAGCTATTCGTATGGGACACAGTCCGCGAAGAGAAGATCACGGAGATATCCTTGGACATTCCGGGATTAAAAAATCCGCCTGCAATCGGGGGATTATCGTTTGGTCCGGATGGGCTGCTATGGGGCGCTGCGAATGGCTATGTATTTGCACTTGATCCAAATACCATGAAAGTGATCAAATACCGCAATTTGAACCCTCAGGATTCCGGCACGGGATTCCGTTGGGGAAGTTTCAAGCTGGAATGGCATGAAACGGGTATCCTTCTTGCGAATTTAGGAATCAAGATGTATGCTGTTCATCCAGAAACATTAGAATACATTGAATTGCCGGGGACAGAAGCTTTTACAATTGGACCGGACGGTCATCTCTATTATGCACCTAAAGAGAACAGAACACTGATGCACCGAGTTACGATCAATACAGAAGAACCGGAGACAGGAATCCCGGCTAGACTGGATTTGAACGCACCCGTATCGGCAGCAAAGGATGAGACTTTTTCGGTTGAATTGAAGGCTGCTGATGTTCAGGATTTGTACAGTATCGATTCGCGCCTTACGTATGATCACGAAAAGCTGCAGCTGATTGAAATAAATGCCGCTGGCGCCTTCCTTGGGGAGCAGGCTGCAATAACGACGAAACACGAGGCGAACGAAGGCACTTTAAGAATGATTCAAACCCTTCTAGGAGAACAGTCTGTGCGGACAGATACGGATTATGCTGTACTTACGTTCAAAGCGCTGAGCGATACTGGAACGGCACAAATCACACTACGGCAAAGCTCCAGCGTAGCGGCTTTCGATGCAGATGTGACCGGGAAAGTGTATACGATGGATCAGGATGTTACACGAACCGTAACGCTGGTGCGCGCAGTACCGGAGGATGTCAATGGTGATGGAAGGGTCGATCTTGTCGATGTTGTTTCGGTAGCGAAGCAAATCGGAGCCGTTGTCACAGAAGAGAATATGATCTTGGATGTGAATGGTGACGGAACGATTGATATTCAGGATGTTTCGATCGTTGTGGTAAAAATGTTGGAACATAAGTAATGACAAAAAACTTCCCGGCTCTTACGAGTCGGGAAGTTTTTGACGAAATGAGGCTGCTTACATCACGAAGCAAAGACAAGTGAAGAGTCATCATCAACCCAGCCTTGATAGTTTCTTAAATCTCCAGTATAAATGTGTTCTAGTAACGGAGAAGCTTGAATATCTACAGGTGTAGTAAGGGATGTCGGCTTTTTAGCCAGACTTAAACCCTCTCGAGACATAATTTCCGCGACGAACTGGGAGCAAAAATAATTGTTGTCGCGGTTCAGCTCGAAGTTAAACATGATGGCGAACAGCCCGAGGAGATTGTATTTATAAATATCTTTGTTCTCCAGCATATAACGAATTCTGACTCGTATTCTTTCATAGACTTCTTCGCTGACGGTACATGAATAGATAGAGGAGGGTGTCACTCGGTGCGGATTTCGAACCAGATCACCATTCAACCGTTCCCGAACAAAGCCTCCGACGAAAGGGTTGCTGGAGTTTGTGCGTCCAAAGCTGTAAATTTCGGTTAATTGCTCATCCAATGCGATCGATACATGATTTAAGTTTCTTCTTGTGTACCAACCAATGAGCTTGGAAAGCAGCGTTCCTGTATCTGTTAACAAAATATAAATTTTTCGAGTTTTCATTTGGATCACCTTTATATAAAATCAAGAATATTTCCTAGATTAACCATAGTTTATTAAAAATTAGACGAATTGAACAGGGGCTGTGAGACGGAATTTAGGCTAGACCTTGGTCGAGTTGATTTAATCTATCGATCGCATCTAAATGGACTCGATGCAGTAAGGTCATTGACATGAAGTGATTCAAGTGGTATATCTTGAAACAATTATAATACAGGTTATATACAGGTGTTAATAGTTATATGGGTATACAATTCAATGCATCAAGAGAAATAATCTGTGCGGCATACATAACTCTAGTGGTTCGATTGAATGTTATACTCCCTACCAATAAAGAGTTGATTAGGAGAGATAAGATGACACAAATACGAGAAATCGGTATTCCCGTGCAATTAGACGAGACAAGAACAGCAGCCGTATGTACGAATGCCGCGGGGGAGAGCAGACTTGTGATTGCGGCAAAAGGCTTTGTGCTCACTCTTCATGTAGGAAACGGTGATGTAAAGCAGGTATATTTCCCGAACGGAGATGAGGATTATCCATATGCGTGTCTTGCTAGCAGATCCGGTCTGCTCTATACGGGAGCCGGAAAGCAATTCATGGTATTTGATCCGTTCCAAGAACAGTTTATCGATGTGCATGTTCCAATACCTTCGGAGGAAATTGTGGGGTACCGATTCGCGGAGGCTCCGGACGGCTGGATTTATTTCACGACGTATCCAAGCTGTTATTTGCTTCGATATAGTCCGTATCTGAAACAGGTCGAAACGTGCGTAAGGTTGGATGAGACGGAAAAATATACGAATAGTATGGCTTGTGATGCATTCGGATGGGTCTACGTTGGGATTGGCACGGAGCGTCACAATGTAGTGGCGTTCCATCCAGCCACCGGACGACATCATTCTTTTGTTCCGGAATCAGATAGAAAGAGAGGTTCTGGGCATGTTTATCCAAGTATTCAAGGAGCCGTTTATGGTTTTTGGGATATGGACGAACATAATGAAGCCAAGTGGCACGAGTTCAAACAAGGACATGCGCTTCCGACGGCTGCAAATCTTCTTCCGCCTTCTGAATACAACGGCTCAGGCTTCCACACCCTGCATCGCAACTTACCAGATCCTTTGTGTATTGAACGATTCGATCTATCTGAACGAGAGGTTATTGTTCGTGACGAATCAACGGAGGAAGTGAGACGTATCGAATTGCATTATGCTTCCCGGGGTGCCCGGTTATCGACTTTAACGATGGGTCCAGACGGGTGCATATATGGGACATCCAATCATCCACTGCATTTATATAGATATGACCCGGAAAAAGGACAAATGATATCATTCGGCGGTAAGGCGATTGAAAAAGGGGGAGGAGGCAACATCTACGCGTATGCGATTCAAGGCTCATTACTTCTGGGAGCGGCTTACGCCGGAGGGTACTTACATATTATAGATACGGCGAAGCCTCTGACGTTCGAAAAAACATCTATCCGGAATCCAAGACTGGTTGCGGAGCATGAGGAAATCCATCGTCCAAGGTGTGCGTTAGCCCATTCGGACGGGAACCATGTTATTTACGGGGGATTTCCCGGATACGGCATGGTTGGCGGCGGATTATGCTTTTATGAGATCGATAAAGATCGAGGCACAATTCGGACTCACAAACAGGTGGTGCCGTATCAAAGCACGTTGTGTTTAGCAGAAGGCAGAAATCACAATATATGGGGGGCACCAGCATCCATACACCAGGTGGAGCAGAACCGAAAGCGTCGGAAGCCGTGCTGTACGAGATGGATTTTATGACAAAACAAGTCATTCGCAGCATCGTACCCATCCCAGGCGCCCGCGAGATATCCTTGATGAAGATGGATAACAGGTATCATCTTCATGCGCTCACAGGGGATGCGGTTTATTTTGTATTCGATACACTTTCTTGGACAGTTCTCTATCACGAATCGTTGGCTCGATTCGGTAGAATTGTACGGGAAGGACTCGCTTGGACGGACGATGGTCAGCTTGTGATACTAATGAGTGCCACGTTGCTTATTATCGATCCGGTGTTCTACCGGATCTCGCAAACCATTGGGCTGTCTAGGCCAGCAACATCGGGGATTGCATGTAAAGGGAATCGAGTTTATTATGGCAGCGGATCGTTACTTTGCGAGACGACCCTAACGAACAAGTAGAATTAATTAGACCATGCTCGGATTGATGTCAACATAAGTACGGTGATTGGAATGGATTGCAAGGCAAATCGCTGGGTCAATTTCAAGTGGAAGGAGGAGGAAAGTCATGACATATTCACTTTTGCAGCTGCAAAAAGAAGGGATCCCCAGACTGCTTGATGGTATAGAAACATGTGAGGCGTGGGAGCAAAAAAGGTCACAGCTGCATCTCAATTGGATCAAGACGATAGGCGGGCTACCTGAGAGAAGAGAAGTACAGTATGCAGTCCGTACACGAATAGATGAGGGGGATCATGTACGTCTGAATATCGTCTATTCAACCTCGGATGATGATGAAGTAACTGCTTATTTGCTTATTCCTGCTAAACGTAACCATTCGAAAAATAATTTCAAAAGTCCTGCTGTATTGGCGCTGCATCCGACAGCGGCGGAAGGAAAGGAGGATGTGGCGACCATGTCAGGCAGAGAAAATAGGCAGTATGGCCTCGAGCTCGTTCGCAGAGGATATGTCGTTCTGGCGCCTGACTGCATCACGGCGGGAGAACGAATATATCCGGGGAATGAGCCATATTTCACCGCTCCCTTCTATGAGAAATATCCGCAATGGACTGCCGTCGGAAAAATGATTTTCGATCATCTGCATGGGCTTGATATCTTATGCTCGCTGCCGTATGTAGACGAGCATCGGATCGGTGCGATAGGTCATTCCCTCGGCGGATATAATGCTCTTTTTGCAGCAGCGGTGGACACACGAATTACTGCAATTGTGACCAGCTGCGGATTTAGTACGTTCACTGGAGATCCAGATCCGTACCGTTGGGGACAGCGTGATTGGTTTTCTCATTTCCCTTTAATCTCAGAAAGCCTAAAGATCGGCATGGTTCCATTCGAGTTTCATGAGATAGCCGCTTTAGCCGCACCTGCCGCTTGGTTCAATTGGAGCGGAACGAAGGATCCGATATTTCCGCATTGGCCCTCCTATATGGAAGCCTTGAATGATCTACAGGACTTATATCAATTTCTCGGAGTGGCAGATCAATTTATGGCGTTGTGCGGAGCTTGCGGTCATGATTTTCCTCCTGCTATTCGTGAAATGGCTTATCGATTCCTCGATAAACAGTTAGAGATCAAATAAATTAGTGGTTCTTCACTCTATTAACGAAATGGAAGGAATTGGCAGCAGCTTGGTTCCTTTTTTGCATTCTAAGGTTCTCTCCATTTTTTTGAATGGTACAATCGAAAAAATGAAGGTTTCGAAGGAATTCTTTTTACAGAAATAGAAATGTACTTGCAGTGCATATGTCTTACATCGTTCTGGTTCCTGGTCTTATCTTCAAAGGAGATGGACCTGCAAGAGATTCATGAAAAGGGGGAATTTATCTGATCCGTTGGTTGACGAGTGAGAGGAACCGAAATGACAGCAGGAGAAGTGTATTCACGACGCTTCTCCTGTCTTACTTAGTCGTATTGTTTATTCCGGTGACAATCGGAGGACTGCTCTATGGAAGATTTGAGCGGATCATGGTAGACAATGCGAGAAGCTCTAATCTCGCATTGATTGAACAGGTCAAGCAAGTTGTTGACAGCAGGCTGGAGGAGCTGGATCAATTGTCCAGGCAGGTGACAACATATCCGAAATTAAACAGTCTTTTGAGGCAGAAAGTCATTCAGTCCGGTGAGGAGTTATACCCTTTTCTTGATTTTATGAAAGAAATGGAGAGGTATCGAAATGGTAACAGCTTTATTCATGATTTTTATGTATTTTTTAATGAAAGCGGTACCATTTTGACGCCGTCGATGAAGACGGATTTGGCGATGTTTTACAATCACATGTATGGATATCAAGACAAAACAATCGATGAGTGGAAGGATGATATTTTGCTGGGACTTCATCATCAGCAGTTTCTCCCTTCAGCCGTCGTTATGCAGGGGCATCATGAGCAATCGATGATCACCTATGTCCAATCGCTGCCTATTGGAGAACGCAATCAGCCCCTTGGTACGTTCGTCGTTCTTATTAATGAAAAAGAAATTCAAGGACTGCTGGAGGAAATTATTAAAGCCAATCATGGCACGATTTATATACGAGATGCGCTGGGCAATATCTTGCTCAGTACGGGCAGTGATGCAGCGCAGGAAGGTAACTCCTTGAATCAAGATGACAATATGATGACGGTATCAACGCGTTCCAGCCATAACGGATGGGAGTACATTTCGGTTGTTCCTGACCACGTATTTTGGGAAAAGGTGAATATGGTGAAGACGACAGCCATCATCCTGCTGCTCTGCAGCCTCGCTGCCGGGACGATCGTTTGTTATCTCATGACGAAAAGAGCTTACCGTCCATTGAAGGAAATCATTAGCTATATCCGCGGACGGAAGCATGCTCCGGTTTCAGCCGGAATGAATGAATATGAGTTGATTAAATCATCTGTTCTGGATTCTTATGAGAAGCAGGAAGAGCTGCAGGAAACGCTGTACCGCCAAACGCCCGTCATTCGCTCTAACTTTCTAGGAAGGTTGTTGAAAGGTTACGTCGATGTGAGCAGGGTCGAGACCGATGGATTGAAGATGATGGGGATCTCGCTGCCGTATCGATATTTTGCAGTCATCATTATTCGTGTAGACGACTGCAGCGGATTCGTTCGCAACAATTCTGAAAGCGAATGGGCGCTGATTAGTTTCGTGATTGGGAACATATCTGAAGAAATACCAGGGTATCGCGCTTATTCGGTGGAGCTGGAGAAAGAGCAGCTCGCTGTTATCCTCAATCTGCCGGACAGGGACCAGAAAGCAGCTTACGAGGAATGGATGGAACAACTCAAGCAAATTATTGAAAAGCGGTTTAAAACGATGGTTACGATCGCAGCAAGTCAAATACATGAAGGCTTGGAACGTATTCCCGACGGCTTCAACGAAAGCTTGAAAGCAATGGATTACTCCATCTTTAAAGACTATCAAGCGATTATTAAATTTGAGGATATTGGACACCATCACGAAACGTATTATGACTATCCTCTGCAGGCGGAAGTGCAGTTGATCAATTATATCAAAAGCGGAGATCTTGAGAAGGTGACGCAGCTGATTGGCAGCTTGTATCACAGCAATTTTGAACAGCGGAAAATGACCCCGGAGCTGGGCAGATTGCTGTTTTCAAATTTGATCAGCACGCTGTACAAGCTGCTAAACGATCTTGGCACAACGTTTGAAGAAGTATTCGGATCAGAAAACAGCCCGTTTGACAAGCTTTTCAGCGGAGTCAACATGGAAGAGCTCTACCATGAGGTTCTCAGTATGTACGAGAGGCTGTGTATGCACGTGAATGCACATAAAAGCGACTCCCATATGCTGTTGGTTGAAAAAATGAAGCAGTATATCAATCAGCATTACACAGATCCGATGCTGAGCCTTGTTTCGATCGCCGATCATTTTCAGATTACTTCTCCTTATTTGTCGGCCTTTTTTAAAAAACACAGCGGTATGAATATATCGGATTATACCGCTAAGGTGCGAATCGAGCATGCGAAACGACTGATGAGAGATGCGGGTTTGACGATAACACAAATTGCCTTATCGGTTGGCTATGCGAACGACGTTGGTTTTATCCGAATGTTTAAAAAACACGAGGGAATTACGCCGGGTAAATATAAAGAAATGATTCATTCTTAAAAATGATAGGTTCATCGTAAATGTTGTAAGTCCGCTTCCTTAAGATTTGAAGGCGTATCTTGAAAGGTGAAGGTATACGACAGAGGGGGCATTTTTTTACAATACGATCTAAGGATCGGCCAACCGTTCCCCTAATCCAGATGATCATAAAAAGGAGGCGTCAACGAGATGAACAAAATCAAACCGAAGCTGATCGGCGTATGTATGCTGGCTGTATGGTTCGTCATTGTCGTGGCTGCATGCAGCAATCAAGCATCCGACAAGACGAATCAGGAAGGCAGCCGTGAACAGCAAAATCAAAATGAGGGAGGCCAGGAGCCGCAGGAAGTCGGCTATCCTGAGAAGCTCTCATACTGGGTTGCTCTGAATGGAAATGTTTCGGCAACGATGAAGAGCTATAATGAGATCGCTGCTTATCAAGAGCTGGAGAAATTAACAGGTACGAAGGTGGAATTTCAGCATCCGCCGCAGGGACAGGAAACCGATGCGTTCAATTTAATGATTTCTTCAGGAGACCTTCCGGATGTGATCGAGCATAATTGGGCCAACGTCACGAGAGGACCGGATCAGGCAATCAAAGACGGTACCATTATTCGGTTGAATGAGTTGATCGACCAGTATGCGCCGAATTTCAAAAAGGTACTTGAGGAAAATCCGGAATTTAAGAAATTAGTCACAACAGATGAAGGCAATATCTACGTGTTCCCATTCCTTCGCGGGGATGAATATTTGTTAACCTTCAATGGTCTTACAATACGCAAGGATTGGTTAGATACCCTCAATCTAGAAGTGCCGGAGACGATTGATGAATGGTACGAGGTGTTAACAGCTATTAAAACAGGAGATCCGAATCAGAATGGAGAGCAGGATGAGATTCCGCTGTTCATTGATATTAAAGGGACGAATTTAAATTTGAATAATGCCTTTTTAGGTGCGTGGGGCATTACAAGCATGTTTTATCAAATCGACGGAAAGGTTCACTACGGACCGATTCAACCGGAGTTCAAGGAATTCCTGACGACGATGAATAAGTGGTATGAAGAAGGACTTATTGATCCGGATTATGCCGCGACCGACGGCAAGCTGAAGGATGCCAAGGTGACGGGGAATGTGCTGGCCGCACTGCCAACGTATACGGGAAGCGGCATTGGCCGTTACACGGAGCTGATGAAGGAGCAGTATCCCGACTTTGAATTAGTCGCTGCGCCAAACGTCGTACTGAATAAGGGCGATCGTCCGCTCATCGGCCAAAAGGATTTCCCATTTACCGGTGTGGGTGCCGCAATAACAGGATCGAATGAGAATCCGGCAGAAACGGTGAAATGGCTCGATTACAAGTACGGTGAAGAAGGGCATATACTGTTCAATTTTGGAATTGAGGGCGTCAGCTATGAAATGAAGGATGGGTATCCGACATATACCGATGAAGTAATGAATCATCCGGATCTGCCAGTAACCCAAGCCATGTCCAAATATGCGATCGCCAGCTTCTCCGGTCCATTCGTACAGGACAGAAGATACATGGAACAGTACTCAGCATTGCCCGCTCAAAAAGATGCCATTGAAACCTGGATGGATACGGAAAATGATCGGCTAATGCCGCCGATTTCGCCAACTTCGGAAGAAAGCTCCAGATATGCGTCCATTATGAACGATGTCAACACGTACTATGAGGAAATGATCAATAAGTTCATTATGGGAGTTGAACCGTTAGACAACTTCGACTCATTTGTACAAACGATCAAAGGCATGGGGATTGAGGAAGCGATCCAAATCCAGCAGGCAGGATTGGACCGTTTCAACAAGCGCTAGGCATTCGATGAACGTAGAGGAGGCGATAATGAATCTCTTCCTCTGCGGTTAAATTCTACAATGGAGGAGTTGCCGATGGCAGAGCTGCAAAAGAATAGCGTCACAGGATCACCGCTGTACCGACAAACCCTTCGTCGGCGGGTAATTAAGGATTTCCGTCGTAACAGGCTCATTTATCTCATGCTGCTTCCCGTTGTATTATTTTATGCTGTATTTCATTATGGACCCATGTACGGAATTCAAATCGCATTTAAAGATTTTTCACCGGGCTTGGGCATCTGGGGCAGTCCATGGACGGGTTTTGATCATTTTCGTGATTTTTTTGAAGGTTATTTTTTTGTTCGAATTATTCGCAATACTCTGCTCCTTGGGCTGTATGATCTAATATTCGTGTTTCCGGCTTCTATAGGACTGGCGCTCCTGCTAAATGAGGTTCGCCATCGGATCTTTAAGAGAACGGTTCAATCGATAACCTATCTTCCTCATTTTATTTCGGTGGTTGTTATCGTTGGCATGATGGTCGATTTCTTGTCCATGAACGGATTGATTAATCAGTTGATTGTCATGTTTGGCGGCGAGCCGATCTCTTTCTTGAGGGAACCGAGCTGGTTTCGCTTCTTATATACCTCTTCTGCCGTATGGCAGCAGATCGGCTGGGGATCGATTATTTATTTAGCGGCGATTTCAAACATCGATCCGACACTGTATGAAGCGTCCAAAGTGGATGGAGCGGGTCGTTTGAGACAGGTATTCCATATTACAATTCCTGGGATTATGCCAACCATCATCATTTTGTTCATCTTGAGGATTGGCTCTCTGATGGTGCTTCAAGATGAAAAAATACTGCTGATGTACAATCCGATGACCTATGAAACCGCTGACGTCATTGGAACTTATGTGTATCGAAAAGGGATATTGGAATCAAGCTACAGCTTTAGCGCCGCGGTCGGACTGTTTAATTCACTGATTAATTTTGCGCTGCTGTTTGGTGCCAATTATTTAAGTAAACGGTTTAGCGATACGAAGCTTTGGTAGGAGGGGGAGAGATGAACTATAGGAAATCATGGAGTGAGCATCTATTCGATACATCGAACATAACGTTTTTGGTTCTTCTGTCATTGATAACATTGTATCCTTTTGTATATGTGCTCTTCGCATCGCTCAGCGATCCGGTGGCATTTGTGCAGCATCGCGGCCTATTCATGTGGCCGAAAGGCTTTACACTGGAGTCGTACCGATTAGTATTTGAAAATCCCAATATTATCATGGGATATGGAAATACATTGTTTTATGTCGTCGTTGGGACGCTGCTCAGTCTGCTGATGACATCGCTCGGAGCCTATGGATTATCAAGAAAAAACGTCTTGTGGAAAAATACGATCATGTTTATGATTGTACTGACGATGTTCTTTGAAGGTGGATTAATCCCAAAATATATATTAATGCTGAATTTGGGACTGGTGGATTCCCGTTGGGCTCTCATCATCCCAAGCGCCATTCTGACCTGGAATTTGATTATCATGCGCACCGCATTTCAAGGCATTCCCGTTACGTTAGAGGAATCGGCAAGAATAGACGGAGCGAATGATTTGACGATATTGTTTCGAGTCATTATCCCGCTGTCGCTTCCGGTGATGGCGGTCATGGTATTATTCTACGGTGTATGGCATTGGAATAAGTGGTTTGATGCTCTAATTTATTTGCGCAGCCGGGATTTATTTCCTTTGCAGCTCATATTGCGGGAAATCTTGATTCAGAACAGCACAGACAACATGACGACCTCCGTCGGGGGAGGAGACAAGATGCCGATCGGAGAGACAATTAAGTACGCTACGATTATGGTGGCAACGCTTCCAATTCTGTTTCTTTATCCGTTCCTGCAAAAATATTTTGTGAAAGGTGTAATGATCGGGGCGATCAAGGAGTAATCATCGTCTATGATTGTGAAATCTGAAAAAGGAGTGCTGATGGTATGTGGCAGCAAGCAATTGAAGATGCAGTGGCAAAGACGAAGAAGAATTTGATGAATCACGGTGAACAGTTTCCTCATATTACTGAAGGAAACCGCTATCAATGGGGAGACAACAACGATTGGATTGAAGGATTTTACACCGGACTCGTTTGGCTGAGCTACGAATTTACGGGCGACGAATTTTTTAAGAATGCGGCTTACCGACAAATTGACAATTTCCGCGAGCGGCTTCGGATGAAAACATCGCTCGATCATCATGATATAGGATTTCTGTATATGCCATCTGCTTTTGCAGGCTGGCTCATTGATAAGAATGAAGAAGCAAAACAGCTGGCACTTGAGGCAGCGGATCATCTCATGACCCGCTGGAGACCTGAAGGCGGATATATTCAGGCATGGGGCGCAAAGGGTGACCCGGCTATAGGCGGCAAAATTATTATTGACTGCATGATGAATCTTCCGCTGCTGTATTGGGCTTATGAACAAACCGGAGATTCCAAATACCGGGATGCGGCCGTTACGCATGCGAATAAGAGCAGACGATTCTTAATGCGGGGAGACGATTCCTCTTATCATACGTTTGATTTTAATATGGAAGATGGAACCCCTGTACGCGGCAACACCCATCAAGGGTATACGGATGGTTCGACGTGGTCTCGCGGGCAGGCTTGGGCTGTGTACGGATTCGCTCTATCCTACCGATATACTCGTGATCCGCTCTATTTGGATACTGCCCTGCGCGCAGCGAAATATTTCATCCAGCAGCTGCCCGAGGACGCAGTAGCCTATTGGGATTTCAATGTGCCGGTGGAGGAAGGTACGCCTCGTGACAGCTCAGCTTCTGCAATTGCCGTATGCGGCATGCTTGAAATTGTACAGCATATCGGTGAAGACCATGCCGACCGGGGCACACTGCTTGAGGCGATTCAGCGCACGATGGTTTCGCTGAAGCAAAATTACTCGACCATGGGCGAATCTGAAGCGGAAGGCCTGATCAAGCATGGATCATATCACGTATTGGCCGGAAAAGGGCCGGATGATTTCATGATTTGGGGAGACTATTTCTACCTTGAAGCGTTAATGAGATTAGAGAGAGGGATCCCTGGATACTGGTACGAAAGATAATTAAACCGCTGTCAAGGCTCTTCAGGAATGAAGAGCCGCTTTGAGAGGTAGGAATAAACGGAAAGTTACCATGTGATGCTGCCTGAAGCAGTGTGTTCGAATGAATTCTAATGAGGTGGGATTGCATTCAAGTGAATACAAAGTAAATGTCCGCTCAACATGCACCCGTTCGAATATGGAATATGAGAACGTTGTAATGGGGGAGAATCCAATGATCCTGCAGCTGATCAGCTCACTCTCAAAGGTATTTCCGGATGAACATCCGAGAGAACGTTCAATGACACGATTAACCGCTCTGATGGAAGAGAACATCTCATTCCAAGCTGCACTTTATTCCACGGAACGGATGACCCTATTGAGATTTCGTGTGGAATCGCCGTTAGCACCTTATATATCCGTCTATGAAGTGGGACTTGTACCGTCCGAATTGCCTGTATACAGCGATCATGACGATTTCGTGCTTCGCAGTGAACCAGGTCTTTACCCCGATCCACTTTATGTCTTGGAGCCGGATCGATTGTGTAAATTGCCCGGAGGCCAATGGCGTGCATTCTGGATCGAAGTGGATCGCGATTCGAAGGCAGCGCCTGGTACATATCCGATCCGTGTCATGGCCGAATCCGCTCAGGGGGAACTGCTGGCGGAAGCCGTCTTGGAGCTGGAGTTGCTTCCCGCTGCGCTTCCACTCCAAAGGCTTATTCATACCGAATGGTTTCATTGCGATTGTATTGCAGCGGCTCACCATACCGCAATGTTCAGTGAGAAGCATTGGCACCTAATGGAACGATATGTGAGAACGGCGGTAAAGCACGGGATGAATATGATTTTGACCCCGCTCTTTACTCCGCCTCTCGATACGGCCGTAGGGGGTGAACGACCTACAGCCCAGCTCGTAGAGGTGCGAAAAATAGGCAGGCGCTATGAATTTGGATTCGCTGCGCTTCTCAGGTGGGTTCAGATGTGCAGAGCTGCAGGCATTCAATTTTTTGAATTTTCGCATCTATTTACGCAATGGGGAGCAAAGCATGCTCCGAAAATTGTAGGTCTTGAGGATGGAGAGCTGAAGCTGCTGTTTGGCTGGCACACCGATGCGGCCGGCGAGGAATACCGGCAGTTTTTGGATCAATTTTTACCTGAACTCGTCCGCTTCATTAAGCAGTATGGAATCGAAAAGTACAGTTATTTTCACGTATCGGATGAACCGCATCTGGAGCATCTGGAAGCCTACAAAACCGCAGCATCCATTTTGGATCGCCATTTGGCTCAATTTCCGAGAATCGATGCATTATCTGATTATGCCTTTTATGAACAAGGCTTAGTGCCATGTCCGATTCCGGCAAATAACCATCTCGAGCCCTTTCTTGAGCAGGGTGTGCAGGGATTGTGGACCTATTATTGCTGCTCCCAATACCTACAAGTATCTAACCGGTTCTTTTGTTTCCCCTCTGTTCGTAATCGAATCATTGGCATTCAGCTGTATAAATATCGGATCGAGGGTTTTCTGCATTGGGGCTATAACTTCTGGAATGCACAATATTCCGTACATCCGATCGATCCGTATCGTATAACGGACAGCGGGTTGGCTTTTCCTTCTGGGGATGCTTTCCTAGTCTACCCCGGGGATAATGGACCGGTGGAATCGCTTCGATTAAAGGTATTTCATGAAGCGTTACAGGATTTGCGCGCTTTGGAATTGTTAGAAAGCTATGTCGGCAGAGAGCGCGTTATGCAGCTGCTGGAGGATGGCTTGGATGAGCCGATCACTTGGAAACATTACCCTCGCGAATCGGAATGGCTGCTCTCGAAGCGAGAGGAAGTGAATGCGATGATTCGCAGACATGCCTACGGCACAGGGGTGAACTCATGAAATCAAAACCGATCACAGCTGTTATTGTAGGTGCGGGTCAAAGGGCCATGATTTATGCTTCTTACGCGATCAAGCACCCGGAACGTCTCCGAATTGTAGCGATCGTGGAACCGAACGAAGCACGCAGAGAGCTGGCTGCAAAAGCCCATGATGTCGGTCCTGAACACTGTTTTTCTTCTGTCGAAGAAATGGTAGCTGGTCCCAAGCTTGCGGACGCAGTCATTAACGGCACAATGGACCTTTTGCATGTGCAGACGACAGTGCCATTATTGGAAGCGGGTTATGATGTGTTGTTAGAGAAGCCGATTGGAATCGATATGGACGAAATATGGAAGCTCAGGCAGGCGGCTGAGCGCTGTGGACGATTGGTGATGATCTGCCATGTACTTCGCTATGCTCCGTTTTATATGACGATTCGCCGCATGATCCAGGCGGGAGACATCGGAGATATTTTGAACGTACAGACGGCAGAGCATGTTCGTTATGATCATATGGCGGTTTCCTTTGTCCGGGGCAAATGGAACAGCGAGAAAGCATGCGGCTCGTCGATGCTGCTGCAGAAATGCTGTCACGATTTGGACATTCTCGCATGGATGATGGGCGGGGTTAAACCGACGAGTGTCAGCAGCTATGGAGGGCGGATGTTTTTTAGGCCCGAAAAAGCCCCAGAGGGTGCGGGGAAACGATGTTTAGTCGATTGCAAGATGGAAGACAGCTGTGTGTATTCGGCCAGAAAGCACTATTTGGAACGAGCCTTATGGGGACAATATGTTTGGGACAATGCGCATTTGGGACAAAAAATAAGCGCGGAGGAGAAGCTGAAGCAGCTGCGGGATGAAAGCCCATATGGACGCTGTGTTTGGCACAGCGATAACGATGTAGTCGATCATCAATCCGTCATTGTCGAATTTGAGAATGGGGCTACGGCATCGCACAATATGGTGGGAGGCGCGGCGAAGGCGTCTAGAACCCTGCATATCATTGGAACGAAAGGCGAAATCCAAGGGACCATGGATGATGGTTGCTTTGTTCTTCGCAAGCCAGATATCGCTCATGCAGGAAGGTATACAGAACAAATGATCGCGTTGGACGTTAAGGGGGACAGCCACGGCGGCGGAGATTTGAGGCTCGTCGAAGACTTCGTCGATGTGCTGCTGGGAGCCGAGCCTTCGATTTCCTATACGAGTCTGGACCAATCCATCTATGGCCATGCGATTGGTTTTGCCGCGGAGGCGGCCAGAAGGAGCGGAACGGTCATACAGCATTTTGTCTCATAGATTGAGCGAAGTACAAGGGACGATGATTCGTCCCGTTTCTTTTTTTGGGCAGAAAGCTCAATGGGATCAAGCAGGTGATGGTTGGTAGATTGTGAGTTGATCCGTATCTATTCTTTTTCCTTCTTAATCTTAAAGTCGGCGATCACCTTTTTATCCGTGAGCTGCTTGAGCGCGTCTCTAAGTCCGTCAGGTGATAAATTGTCAATTCCCAGCTTTTCCTTCAGCAGCTTTAATTCCTTTTCATTATGGTCTTCCGCTGTCTTTTTTCCTTTCATTGTGCCGAATTCCTCCTATCGCATCTATACCCGTTATTATGACGGATTGACGCATCATTTTCCAGACCGTCTAGCTTCTTCGTGTCGAATATGCAATATAGACGTTTAATGGACAACGAACATGAAAAAAGTTTTGGTATGATAAAGGTAACGGTACGATGGAGTGAATGGAGGAAAGCCTGATGATGGATGGAACAACTTCAATGCTTAAATTGGCGCAGTTGAAGAAGGGTGTCACCAGCCATAGAATATCGTCTACCGGTCTGGATGATGCACAAGATTATTGGCGCATACCCGGAGGTGAAACCATTACACTCGCAACGATTGAAGGAGTCGGGATCATCAAACATATTTGGATGATGACGAACGAATCGATCCATTCAATGAGAGGGTTAGTCCTTCGGATGTATTGGGATGGCGAAGCCGATCCTTCAGTACAGTGTCCCTTAGGCGATTTTTTTGGTAAGGGCCCGGCTAAAGAGGCTCCTTTGATGAGCCTGCCGCTCCAATCGACGGAATTCGGCATGCACTGTTGGTTTTCCATGCCTTTTGCTGAAGGTGCAACGATTACGATCACGAACGATACGGCACAGGAGGCACTATTGTATTTTTCTATTGATTATCAAAAAGGTGTCTTTAATTGTGATGCGATGGGCAGGTTTCATTGCAGCTGGAACAGAAAACGGGTCACCGCGCCAAAGCCAATAAAGATTCCCAATATAAAAAGAAAAATGAAATCGTTTATGATTCCCGCTGAACCATATCCGGTTCTGGAGGCGGAAGGCAGGGGGCACTTTGTCGGGTTTGTCTTACATACCGATTCTACCGGTTCAGGAGGGCGAAGTACGGGTAATGAAATTTTGTGTGTCGACGATGAGCGATGGCCGCGAAATGTAAGCCGCGCGAAGACGTCTGCGCCTAATGCCGTGAAATCGAGGCTCAAGAAGTCATTTTCTTTACCTTATGATGCTTATAAAGACGAAAAAGGACTGGATCAAGATCGTTATTCCTACTTTCGATTTCATATTGAAGACCCTATATATTTCCAAGATTCATTCCGGTTCTGCATCGAGCCGGCGGCTGATATGGACGAGCAGGGAGATTGGTCCAGTACCGCATATTGGTATCAAATCGATAGAAAAAAATCTCTGCCTGATGTTGGACGTTTTCAAGATCGCATTCGATTATCGAAATCTGAAATTAGGGAGGAACTCGAGCAGGTCATTCAGGAAAACGGTTCGGCCCAGCACCAGACGGTAGAGCAAGTGAAACGCTATGTCCAAGAACACTATGCGAAAAAAATTCACCTGCAGGATGTGGCAGACGCCGTATCCATGAGCAGGACGTATATATCGAATTTGTTTAAACAGCAGACCGGGATGACGATCTGGAATTACCTCGTAGCTGTTCGGATGCAGCACGCAAGGGATATGCTCTTGAGAAGCTCGATGAAAAGCTATGAAGTCGCGATGCGGGTAGGATACGAGAACAGTATTCATTTTTCGAAGCTGTTTAGAGAGCATTTTGGCCTGAATCCCATGGAGTTCAAAAGAAAAATGGGAGGATAAATAAAAGATTCAAACCGTCTTTTTTTCAAAAGGCGGTTTTTTTCATGATGAACATTGAAGTTCATGAAGTACGAATGGGAAGGAAGACAATGATGATGTGGGTCTGCATAACCTTTCGATTTATGTCGTTAAAAGACGAAATGCGTGAATGTTCTGAAAATATCATAATATCACGATATAAATCAAAAGATTGCCTCATTGTTGATTTAAAGACATCGTCTTAAAATTTTCTATAAAGAACTCATGGGGATGAAAATTCCCCTAATATATCGTGAAGGGGGCTGAACAGGAATAATAAACAACATGAACTGGATATGATTCATGATTTACCCATAACGGTGGAAAAAGGAGCTGTTTGCAAGAATGAAAAAATGGTTCACGGCGCTTTGGAGTTTCATCGTCTGCGTGTCTCTTGTAACCCCTTCTATAGGGGCGAGCGGTACTAGCTCTTCTGCTGCGGTGCTTAGCAGCTCTAGCAAGGCATTAAAAGTAGGTGAATCGGTGACAGTGAATGTCGTCATCGAGCAGGTGACAGATTTATACGGTATTCAATTCGAAGTCGTGTACGATCCTCAAAAGCTGAAAATCGTACAGAGGTCGATTTCAAGCAGCTACAATGATGTTCTCAAAAATGCCGATCCTGCAGCAGATTTGGAACGCACATTATTTCCGCTTACCCGCAGCTCTTTATCAGATACGGCGTTTAAAGAGCAGATCAAATTGGCTTCCTTCACGTTCGAGGCACTGGAAGCCGGAAGTGCTGTTATCGAGCTGCGACAACTCAAGGCGGTGTCTACCGAAAAATATGTCAATACATATGGCCGTAACGATCTAAAAGTAATCCCGATAGTGAACGCAGCCCCCCTTCGACTTCAAATCACTCCAAGTAACGATCAGGGAGGGCAGCCCGGAAACCCCGGACACCCTGGAAACCCCGGACGCCCTGGAAATCCAGGCAATCCTGGAAATCCTGGCGGAGTGAGTGAGGAACTGGTGGACATGCTGGAGCAATTATTATCTGAACATGATCCTCAAAAGGCGCTGCAAACGCTGCTGGAATGGCTTGAAAGCCGTTCGGATTCTTTATCCGCTGTAGAAAAACAAAGCGTGAGTGAAGCGGCTCATCAATTGATTGGAAAATTACTACATATGAATTCACACCTCTCATCACTAGATTCCTCATCGTATTTATTGCTGGAAGAGACCACTTTTCAGAATTTGATTCAAATGTATAAACAATGGTTAGCTGCAGCGAACGACAAGGAACTGGATTTCGATCGTACAATTCCATTTTCAATTTCGATCGAGAGAGGTGGGAATCTCCCTTTACGAATGTCCGCGCAAATGATAGAGACTTTATCGGAATTACAGCTGGATGTTCAAGTTCGGGCGCATGGCGCAATCGTGACGTTTCCGATTGATTCGTTCACAGACAAGCCTTCGGATGTAGTCATCCGCATCGCATCACAATCAGGCAGCGAGTCTCTTGAGGGTACCGTCCGTTACCGTCCAGCAGCAATCTATCAGTTTGAGGCTGGCTGGGACGACGAAGGCACATTGGAGTGGATCGATTCTTTCACAGACGGTGTGACTGTGGAGGTTCAGTACGAAGAAGGTTCACTCGATACCGAGAAACTTGGCTTTTATTACTTCAATGAGAAGACAGGCCGATGGGAATACATGAAGCAGGCCAAGCACGATCCAGCGAATTGGATCTTTACTGTCAAACTGGATCATTTCAGCCAGTATGCCGTGTTAGAACGTACTCAAAGCTTTACCGACTTATCAAGCACTTATGCGCAGGCGCAGCGTGCGATTGACGTGTTAACCGCACAGCATATCCTGAGCGGAGTGGACGAGAGCTATTTTGCCCCGAATCGGGCGTTAACCCGTGCAGAATTTACGGCTGTATTAGCGAGAGTGTTTGATTGGGAAGCCACTGCCCACAGCGGGGTATTCACGGATGTTAAGGAAAGCCAATGGTTTGCTGGTGCGGTGGAAGCGGCTTATCGTGAAGGTGCGGCTCAAGGATACGCTGGTCAATTTCATCCTAATGAACTCGTGAGCCGGGAGCAGATGGTCTCCATGCTCATACGTGCTGCAGGCGTTTCTGAGCAAATTGATTCGGAAGCAGCACAGCGATTTGTCGATGATCAGTTCATTAGCAGCTGGGCAAGAGAAGATGTCTATGTTGCACGAAGTCTCGGATGGGTGAAGGGCGACGGCACGAATCGTTTGGATCCTCTGGCGTCATCGACACGAGCGGATATGGCTGTATTCATCTATCAATTCATGAGCAGTAGGCTATTGAATCAAGAATAGAGAGGAGCACTCCTATGATTCTTATGAGAAACATGCCCAAATGGGTGGTTATGCTGCTGGCAGCGGCACTGCTGCTATGTATCGTCCCGACACAGCAAGCACAGGCAGCCATTCGTACAACATTCGGCGAGCCTATCGAAATCGGACAGCCTCTGGAGTCGGATTCGACGATTGCAATTTATGATAGTGTCGTTGGACAAGAAGACGGCCACAATGTCCTGTATACGACCCTTTCGGGGGAGCCGGCACAGTTCAATGTCATCAACTTAGACACATATGAAGTGATCCGAGCCATCCCTCTTCCATTAGCTAAGGATTCATGGACACATGTGATTTCTCCGGATGGCAGCTACGTATATATTGCCTCCAATCAGCGCTTATACCGCTACTCCACTTCAACGAAGGAGATCGAAGACCTGGGCGTCATTGTTGCCGGTGAAACCGCCATCTACGGCTTGTCGGTGGATGAATCCGGAACGGTATATGGAGGTACGTATCCGAATGCTAAAGTGTGGAGATTTGATCCGGAAACAAAGCAATTCAGCGACTATGGACGGATGTCCGAGACGAACAGCTATGTACGTTCGCTTGCGTTCCATGACGGTGCTATATACGCGGGCATAGGTTCAACGGGCAGTATTGTGAAGCTGGATCCAGTGACGGGTGAGAAAACGGTGATTCCGCTACCTCCTGTCGAAGAAGTTACGGGTGGCCAATATCCTTATGTTTATAATTTGGACGTTGTCGATCAGTATTTATTTGCCCATCTGAGCGGCGGAGGACTCAGTAAGCTGATCGTTTACGATCTAGAGCTTGAGCAGTGGAGAACCGAGCAGTTCAATAACTTTCACGGCAATCGGGTATCTCAACCGATGAATGGAAAAGCCTATTTCAAATTAAACGGAAACGGCGGTTTGAAGCTGGTTGAGCTTGAT
Source organism: Marinicrinis lubricantis (assembly GCF_042658665.1). Classification (NCBI taxonomy): domain Bacteria; kingdom Bacillati; phylum Bacillota; class Bacilli; order Caryophanales; family Paenibacillaceae; genus Marinicrinis; species Marinicrinis lubricantis. Next base: position 30,736 of record NZ_JBHSQV010000033.1, on the reverse strand, counting down.
CTTGCCTCTTTTGAGACGAGAGAACTGAAGGTGGAGTTAGATTTCTCGATGAAAGGCGGCGGATGGGCGTATATTAACGGAAATGAGCAGCTTCCGGGAGCGACGCTCGTCAGTATTACATTCGACGGTCGAGTAGCGTACTTCAATATCGAGACGGAAACCGCCATCATCCAGCAGCCGATTGTAAAGGGACTTCCTGTACCCATCCAAGCGCTGGAGAAAGGACCGGACGGAAGACTTTATATGAGCGGATATCCTGGAGGCAAGGCTGCGATCTATGATCCAGAGACTCAGGAAACCGAACTCTTTACGATGGGACAAGCAGAAAGCATTGGATTTATTGGCGATAAGGCCTTATTCAATGTATATCCTAAAGCCCACATTTATGAACTCGATACTACGCTGCCCATAGATGAAACGAATCCGAAGGAATTATTCCAAATCGGAGAAGAGCAGGATCGTCCTTATGTGAATCTGACGGCGGGAAGCACGATGTACATGGGAACGATCCCGGATTACGGTAAATTGGGAGGCGCACTCGTTGTTTATGATTCCGCGTCGACCTCGGAAACAAAGCATAAAGTATTCCGCAATATCGTGCAGGATCAAAGCATTGTAGGACTTGCTTATAAGGACGGCAAAATATATGGTTCGACTTCGATTTATGGCGGACTGGACTCAGATACAACGGCAAGCTTGGCCAAGATGTTCGTATGGGATACGGCTGCAGAAGAGAAGATTGCCGAATTCACGCCAGAATTGCTGCAATCCAGAAATGTGCCCATGATCAGCGGTCTAACCTTCGGACCGGATGGATTGTTGTGGGCAGCAGCGAATGGAACGATATTCGCATTAGACCCAGACACCTATGAAGTGGAGAAAAGCGTAAACGTATATCCAGAAACCGATAACTACGGGATGTGGCGTCCGATTCATATACGATGGGGAGCGGATGGACTGCTATATACCGACTTGGCAGGCCGTCTGACCGTGATTGATCCCGATACGTTGGAAGCTCAAAGCCTTGGTATGAACACGGCGCTGTTTACGTTGGGAGATGACGGAAATATATATTACTCACAATCGACTCGTCTTTATATGATTCCGGTCACTTCAGGAGAAGACACCGAACCGACGGACCCGCCGTTACCGCATTTAAATGTAATGAACGGCAGCTTTGAGCAGACCTCCAGCGACGGATCGATTCCAGGATGGAGTTATTTCTTCAGTGAAGAAACGCCGAACATCTCCTATTCGATAAGCAGCGAGAAAGCGTACAGCGGCAGCAATAGCTTGAAGATTACCGATACTTCGTCAAACGAGTCGGTAGCGCTGGCCAGTGATCCGATTGCAGTTGTTCCAGGAGAGGCATATGATGCTTCTGTACAGCTGTTCATTGAAAGCGGCCGATCAAGTGTATTATGGAGATTTTATGATGCCGAAGGCAAACAAGTCGGTTCCGATACGTTAGCTCACATCCAAACGGGCCAAGGTAATTGGCAGGAAGTGAAGCTGTCTGCGGTCGCGCCGGATAACGCCGTCACCGCACGCATGTTTGCTTCATGTTCATTAGCATGGATGACGACGGCCTATTACGACGATTTCAACATCAACGGCAAATTCCCGGGCGAAGAGCCGGATGGCGCAGGAATGCTTCAATTGAGCGTACCTTCCAATCCGATCTATGTGAATGGTACGATCGACTTAACAGCCTCCGTGAAAAATGCGGGAGATCTCTACGCTGTCGACGCAACACTGCTCTATGATGCACAGAAATTTACGGTTGAGCGAATTGAAGTCAGTGAATCGTTCAAGTCTGGCCATGAAGTATTATTCCAATCCGATATGTCCGAGCCTGGAATAATACAATTCATAGCTTCCCAGTTGGGCGACCATGCTGTGCGGGGGGACATCGACGTTGCCGTGGTCACATTTCGAGCCTTATCGCCTGGAGATACGCAGGTGATTTTAAGCAAGGAGTCTACTTTGGCGCAATCCGATGCCGATGTGACGAATGAATTGTTTCCATTAGATGAGGACATTATTGCTTCGATTTCTATCGGAACGATACCGGGTGATTTTGATGGCAGCGGTTCGATTGAATTATACGAAATCGTAGCGGTGGCCAAGCGAATCGGAGGAGCCTACGACGCAGTATACGATCTGAATGGAGATGGTCAGGTGGATGTAGCGGATCTTTCAATGATCGTCATGGTGTACATGGAACAGTAAACGTCGTAACATTAGGTGAACGTCGAGTGGTGGAGAGGGCCGCCTTCAGGGCGGTCTTTCGCTCACCGACTTCAGCGCCGATTTCCTAAAAACGATGTAATAAACAAGTATTTACAGGGAGGGTTTCATTCGTGAGCTCCTCCCTGTTTTTTTGTTCAAGCAGGAGGGCGGCGGGCCATTCATCCGCTGTACAGCAAGGTTTGCACACGATCGCTCAAAATAATACAAAGCATGCAAAAAAGTCCGAAGACGTTAGTTCAGGAGATTTGAAGTCTATTTTTGTGCTGCAAAAGTGTGTGATTGCAGGAAATCTCACATCACTTCATATTAAATAAAAGACTACCAAGTGAGACATCACCACCACCACTTGCAACCTATTGGCGAGGAGGAAAGTATGAATGGCGCAAATCAGGTTTAACCATGTGTATAAGAGATATGGAAAGGACAAAGAACCGGTTGTAAAGGACTTCCATCTGGATGTAGATGATCAGGAATTTATTGTCTTCGTTGGTCCTTCCGGCTGCGGCAAGTCAACGACTCTAAGGATGCTGGCTGGATTGGAGGATATCTCTGAGGGAGAAATTCTCATTAATGGTGAAGTGGTCAACGATCAGCCGCCAAAGGATCGAGACATTGCGATGGTGTTTCAAAATTATGCGCTGTATCCCAATATGACCGTGTACGAAAACATCGCATTTGGCTTGCGTCTACGAAAGATGCCAAAGCACGAAATCGATCTCGCGGTCAAAAGAGCCGCACGTGTTCTGGAAATTGAAGCCTATTTGGGAAGAAAGCCGAAAGAGCTTTCCGGGGGACAGAGGCAGCGTGTCGCTTTGGGGCGTTCTATTGTCCGCAATCCGCAAGTATTTTTGATGGATGAACCTCTTTCCAATTTGGATGCCAAGCTTCGCGTTCATATGCGAACTGAAATCATTAAGCTGCACAAGCAGCTCGGTGTCACGACGATTTACGTGACGCATGACCAGACGGAAGCGATGACGATGGGAAGCCGAATTGTCGTCCTGAAGGACGGGATCATTCAACAGGTCGATTCCCCGGAAACGATCTACAACCAGCCTAAAAATATGTTTGTGGCCAGTTTCATCGGTTCGCCCCAAATGAATTTTATCGAAGGAAAAATACTTGAAAACGGCGATAAGCTTGAATTTCACACCAATCGGCATGCGCTTCAAATACCGGACGGCCAGGCTAAGGTGCTCCGCCAGCACAATTTAATTGAACGCTACGTTCTGCTCGGCATTCGTCCAGAAAATATCAGTATCGAGCCGATCGTATTCGACGCCTTCCCTAACGCAGCCTTTTATGGAAGGCACTTATTCAGTGAATTGATGGGAGCGGATCGTTTTCTTTACGTGGATATTGGTACCGATAAGGATTTGGTTGTGCGCGTTAATCCTCGAAATCATTTTGAGGACGATGAGAAAATTAGAATGGTCATGGATATGCACAAGGTTCTCTTTTTTGACCGAACAAGCGGTCTGAGATATGAATAGAATCGAAATGCACGACAGGAAGAGGTGAGTATATGATTTGGGTAAGGCGATTGTTGATTGTGGCCATATGTATCGCACTGATCGTAGTGCTGCTGCCCGATGAAGAAATCGATCCATCGTCTCTAGTATTGGATGAAGCCACTTTGCTTGCGGCAGAGCAATTATCTGAGCAATTTGAAAGCGCTTCAGAACCTTACTACAGCGATATATTGAATCGTTGGGAGGAAGAGCAGGTTCAAGCTGCGAATAGCACGGTGACACTGAAAGGAAGTGACATGTCGGCACATTCCGAACAGGCGAAGTTCGAGATTGGCTCCTATGGGGGCAAGAATGACGTCCTGATCTGGAACAGCGACCGCTCGAATTGGATCGAATACGAAATCGAAGTCCCAGAAAGCGGATTATATGAGATAGCGCTAACGTATCAATCGTATATCGATAAATCAAGTGCTTATCAAAACTATCGGGCAGCCGTGTTGGCTGTATCGATTGATGGGGCATTTCCATTTCGGGAGGCGAAAGCGATTTCATTCCCGAGAAGATTTAAGGATGAACAGCCTTTCAAGAAGGATGAGTTTGGGGATGAAATTCGGCCGAAACCGATAGAACTTGAAGAGTGGACTCGTAAACCGTTCGAAGATTCGGAAGGCGCCTACTCGCTTCCGCTGAGATGGAATTTAAGCCAGGGCAAGCATACGCTTCGGTTTCAAACGTTTACTCCCATTGTCATAGAGAAGATTGAACTCACGCCGCCTACTACGATTCACACTTATGCAGAGGTGAAGCAATCTCAGCCAGATGCAGAGAAGGTGGATGGCGAGGTCATCATCATCGAAGCCGAGAATATGCTGTCGAAAAGTGATGTGGCGATCCAGGTAGCGGTCGATCAGGATCCGCTTATGACACCGGACGCTCGGAATAAGACTATTTTTAACGCGGTCGGAGGCACCCGTTGGCAGGAGGGGTCGGGTTCCGTGACGTGGACCTTTACCGTTCCCAAAGACGGATATTATACGATCGGTATGCGCGCTTTTCAAAGCTACCAATCCAATAAAAAAGTATTCCGAAAAATATATATCGACGGCAAAGTTCCATTCCAGGAGCTGCTGGCCTATCCATTCGGATATTCTACGGCATGGCAGGGCATTACCCTTGAGGATGAACAGGGGAAGCCGTATGAATTTTTCCTAGAACAAGGCGAACATACGATGACGATGACAACAACCTACAGTCCATACAGCGAAGTGTTGAAAAAGCAGGCAGAAGTTCTGTTTGCGATTCGGGATTTATCGGAGGATATCAATACCATCGTGGGAGGCGTGGATGATCCAAATCGGACTTGGAGAGTCCAAGAGGATTTTCCGGAGCTGATTACGCAGCTTGAAGCGATCATGGCTGAGTTAAAGGTGATGAGAGCGCTTCTGCTGGATGCGAATGGAGAAGTCGATGCGAATTCGCAGGCGCTGTCCACTTCCATTACAGATGTAGAGGATATTTTGGAATTTCCGAACGATATTCCTTACAAAATTGAAGATTTGTCGATGATATCGACTCGCATCGGATCGTTGACGGACAGTTTAACCCACGCACCGCTCATGCTGGATAAGCTGTATGTCGCTCCGGTTGGAACTGACATGCCTAGGATGACGGCAAGATGGGATGAGAAAATGGGCCGTTCCGTATCCGCATTTTTCCACTCGTTCAGCGACGATGGAAGATTGTCTTACGATGACGAGGATGTCATCAATGTATGGGTGAATTACGGCCGGGATTACGTGAATGTGATTCAGGAGATGGCTGATCAATACTTTACGCCGGAAACGGGGATTCAGGTGAAGGTGGATCTGCTGCCGGATGAGAACTTGCTCGTCATGTCGAATGCCGCAGGCAGGGCGCCGGATGTTGCGCTGGGCATTACCGAGGGCAGACCGATTGAACTGGCTGTCCGCGGCGCAGCTGAGGATCTATCCCAATATCCTGGGTTCGACGAGCTGTTCGAGCAATATTCGCCGGGCTCTACGCTGCCGTACTACTACGCTGATGGTTATTATGCGCTTCCCGAAACGCAGCGTTTTCAAGTTCTGTTTTATCGCAAAGATATTTTACAGACCCTTGGATTGGAAGTGCCGGATACTTGGGAGGACGTGATCGAAATGCTGCCGACATTGCAGCAAAACGGTTATAACTTCCATATCCCGTACAACGATTATATGACGTTCTTATACCAATATGGAGCCGAGTTCTACGAAGAAGACGGCATGGCGTCAGATCTGGATTCACCAGAAGCGTTCGAAGGCTTTAAGATGCTGACGGATCTGTTTACCATTTATGGAATTGAGCGTCAGGTACCAAGCTTCTATCAGCATTTCCGTGATGGTGATATGCCGATCGGAATCGCAGATGTCAATATGTATTTGCAAATGCGGGTCGCGGCTCCTGAGCTGGAAGGCTGGTGGGGAATGGCGCCATTGCCCGGCGTTAAGCAGGATAATGGTGAAGTGTCCAGATGGACAGGAGGCAATCAAACCGCTGCAATGATGTTTGAAAAGACCCAGCATAAAGACGAAGCATGGAAGTTCATTCAGTGGTGGCTGTCTGCAGAGACGCAGCAGCGATTCGGCAACGACTTGGAAGGGTTTTACGGCGTGGCTTTCCGCTGGAACACGGCCAATCTAGAAGCGTTTACGCAGCTGCCGTGGAATCAAGAGGAGCTGAACGTCATGCTGGAGCAGTGGCGTTGGTATAAGGATATTGCCAATATTCCGGGCTCATACTTCATCTCCAGGGAACTGCTCAATGCTTGGAACCGGACGGTACTGAGCGGACAGAATTACCGGGATTCGCTGGAAGAGGCTGTACTTCGTATCGATCGTGAAATATGGAGGAAAGCGAATGAATTCGGATATATTGATGACGCGGGACAGGTCGTGGACACCTACGATCCGCCTCGTGTGAAAGAACCTTGGAATGGAGTGGATACCTATGTCATTGAATGAGACTCCATTGGCGAAGACGAACGTCCCTACTGGCAAGCCAACACTTCAGACGCGGTTCAGCCTGCTTGGTAAAAGGATTTGGCAGTACCGGCTATCCTATTTGTTTATCGCGCCTTTTGTGATTTGCTTTTTGGCGTTTATCGTGATTCCTGTCTTGGCGGCATTCGGTCTCAGTTTTACAGACTTTAATACGATTCAATTTCCTAATTTTATCGGTTGGGACAATTACGCCTACATTTTCTCGCAGGACACGATTTTTTTGGAGCATGCCATCCCCAATACGATTAAGTTTGCGGTTATTGTCGGCCCTGGAGGATTAATTCTTTCATTTATTCTGGCCTATCTGATCGCCCAGATTCCGGATAAATTCAGAATTTGGTTTGTACTTGCGATATACGCCCCTTCATTAACTGGAGGGGTTGTCATGCAGATCATTTGGCTTCCGCTGCTTGCGGGAGACAGCATTGGATATTTGAACAGTTTCCTGCTGGGTCTCGGGCTGATCGAAGAACCGCAGCAGTGGGTGCTCGATCCTGCCTACTTGATGAATGCGATGATCATCGTAACGCTGTGGTCCAGTATGGGTGTTGGATTTTTGGCGATGCTTGCCGGAATTTTGAATGTTGACCCAACGCTGTATGAAGCAGCTCGTCTCGATGGGGTGAAAAGCCGTCTGCAGGAAGTTTGGTACATTACGATTCCATACATGCGGCCGCAGATGCTGTTCGCTTCCGTTATGGCGATCGTATCCGCTTTCAAAGCGGGAGCGATCGGTGAACAGCTGTCACAGACCAAGCCGACACCGGAATACGCGGGACACACGCTCGTCAATCACATCGATGACTTCGGTTTGATCCGGTTTGAGATGGGGTATGCTGCAGCGCTTTCCGTCGTACTGCTCGTATTCATTTTTGTATTTAACCGTTTGAGCTGGAAATTGTTCGGATCGAAGGAGGATTGAGATGAGCGTGTGGAGTCAAACAGCAGGCAAGTGGTTTAAATGGAGAAGAAAAAGCGGCATGCGGATGGATATGACGCAGAAGGTGCTCATCGTGTTCCTTTCTTTATTCGGACTGTTTATGCTGCTGCCGCTAATCTATATATTCAATCATGCGTTGAAGCCGTATTCTGAACTGTTTATCTTTCCGCCGAATATTTTCGTGCGGGAGCCGACACTGAGCAACTTCACCGAGCTGTTTGTTGTGACGCGGGATTCTGTCATACCGGCTACACGCTACTTGTTCAACAGCGTCATGGTGGCGGGACTCGGAACGGCAGCCGTTGTGATCACGAGTGCGTTATGCGCTTATCCGCTGGCAAAGCACAAATTCCCAGGGCACCAATTTCTGTTCGGTATGATCGTCATTTCGCTCATGTTCGTTCAGGAGGCCGTCAATATTCCTAGATATGTGGTTGTTGCCAATCTAGGATTGATGAATACGTATTGGGCACACATCCTTCCGCATGTCGCCAGTACGATGGGAGTTTTTCTCATGAAGCAGTTTATGGAACAGGTGCCGAATGAGTTGATCGAGGCAGGCAAGATCGATGGGGCGCGGGAAATTACCATCTTTATGCGTATCATTATTCCGGTGACCATGCCGGCTGCGGCAACGGTGGCGATATTGTCATTCCAGTCGATCTGGGGAGACATTTCGACATCCACTTTGTTTATGCAGGATGATGCGATGAAGACGTTCCCGTTCTTCCTGACGACGATTACGCAAAATCTGGCCAATTCGGTTGCCAGACAGACCGCCGCTGCGGCTGCCGCGCTGATCATGTTCCTGCCTTCGCTCATCATGTTCCTGTTTTTCCAACGGAAAGTGATCGCTACGATGGCGCACTCCGGGATCAAATAAAGGGGAGGAGAAAGCATGCGTTCAAATGTACGAACATGGGCCCGGCTGTCAATCCTCTGCCTTCTTGCGGTTGTCCTAGCAAGCCTGGCACCCATCAAAGCTGCTGCCGAAGTCACTTACGGCACGTTTACGAAGGACAGCTTCGGCCATCAAATCATAACACAGCCGGCATATACACCTTATAAAATGATCGGCACGGAATTAACGGTGCCCGATTCAGAAGACCCGTCGATTCAAGTGCCATCACCTCTGCAAAAACCGAGCGATGTGTTTATTGACGATAAGGACAATATTTACATTGCGGATACGGGGAATAATCGAATCGTCAAATTTAACCCAGAGGGAGAATTTTTACGGTATTATCAGCTGGAAGACAATGCGCTCAACGGACCGCAAGGGGTGTTCGTTACGGATAATGGCGATATCTTCATCGCCGATACCGGCAATAAGCGGGTTGTCCGGTTGTCTCAAGAGGGGGAGCTGCTGAATGAGTATCACCGTCCAGAGTCAAGGAATGTGCCGGAAACGTTGAAATTTGACCCGACGAAGGTCGTCGTTGATAAGCGTGGATACATTTATATTGTGACCATGGGCGGCTATTATGGGATGGTACAGCTTGATCCCGATGGAGAATTTAAGCGGTTTTACGGAGCGAACGCAGCGCCGTTCTCTTTCATGGACGCCATTAAGCGGGCGATCTATACACGGGAAATGTACGAGAATGAAACAAGTAAAATTCCGCCTTCCATCAACAATGCGACCATTGATCATGAAGGATTTATTTATACCGTAACCAGCGGGGAAGGCGTATCCTCGCAGCAGATCAAGAAGCTCAATTATCAAGGCGAAAATATATTGGCCCAATACAGTAAATTCGGTACGGCGAAGCAATCGTTTGGGGAATATAACCGATTCGATGCGCGGTTTGTTGACGGAGTATCCATGCAGCCGCAGATCATCGATGTGGCCGTCGATCAGGAAGGAAATTTTACGGTACTAGACTCTTACTATACGTATTTGAGCCAATATGACGCCAGCGGCAACTTATTGTTCTATTGGGGCGGGCCTTCATCGGCGGCGACCTCGCAGCTCGGACTCATTAAGACGCCGTCTGCGATTGAAATCAATTCCAAGGGAGATCTGTTCGTTCTCGATTCTCAGGAAAATATGCTGCAGGCTTATCGCCTGTCGGAATTCGGAGCGTTGGTTCACCATGCGAACCGATTGACACAGCAGGGAAGATATGTGGAGAGTGAGGAGCCATGGGAAGAGGTCTTACGCCTTAACTCGGAGTATTTGCCCGCCATTCTGGGTTTAGCTCGCGTCGCTTATAAGAAGGAAGATTATGAAAAGGCTGCTGAGCTGTTTAAGAGAGCGGGGAACGCGGTCGGCTATTCGGAATCGTTTTGGCAAATACGTCTGCAGTGGTTTCAAAAAAGATTCTCTATTTTCGCAAACACGGTCATCATCATCGCGGTGCTGTTCTTCATCCTGAGAAGGCTATCGCGCAAATGGAACGTGAAGAGGCTATGGCAGCAAGGAATGCGCGGGAATCGAATGGCACTTTTGGATCAACTGAAGCAGACATTGGTCATTATCCGGCATCCGGTCGATGGGTTTACGGCGCTGAGGTATGAGAATAAGGGCAGCTATCTGAGCGCGTTTATTTTGCTGGCGGCTACAAGCACCGCATTAGTGGCCACGGAAACGACGACCAGCTTTGCCTTTAATCCAGTCCCGCCGTCGAGCATCAACATCGGATCCGTGTTACTGCCGTTTTTTGGCGTATGGTTCGGGTTTGTCGTGTGCAATTATTTGGTCAGCTCCATCTATCATGGAGAGGGCCGATTTAAGGATGTTTTCGTCGGCAGCGCTTACGCCTTAGTTCCTTTTATTATTGTTGGATTGCCTTTGGCGATACTTTCCAATATCATGACGCATGCCGAAGGAACAATTTACGATTATTTGCAAAATGGAATGTATATATGGTTGGCGCTCATGTTTATTTGGATGGTGCAGGCGCTTCACAATTACTCCGTAGGTGAAACGATGCTGAATATCATCTTGTCCATATTTGCTTTAATGATTTTGGCGGTATTGATATTCCTCATTTTCGGATTGACGAATGAGCTGATCGTATTCATCTATGAAGTGTACCAGGAGGTGGTGCTGCGATGAGGCTGTGGAAGCATAGGAAACTAATCATCATGGGACTTCTGGCCGTCCTGCTTGTCATAGCGGCCAGCCGAGTGGAATATAAATTCCGAGGTGACGACTCCGCCTTTGCGATGCTTCCCGAAGCGGGGGAGCCGGAGCAAAAAGATGTTATTCTACCAGCTGACAGCGTGTTTGAGCAAGCAGCGGAGACGGATGTACTGCGTCTGAAAGTGGATCGGACGACGGGGCACTTCATCGTTGAAGATAAACGTAACGGACAAATCTGGAGATCTTTTCCTGATCCATTGGATTGGGAAAATGAAGAGATTGGAGGCATGTGGAGACGGCATTTGGCGTCACCGATTATGTTCCAATACATGGACTTCACCATCTATAACTCGCCTGCTCGGGAGAGCAATTTCGTCAGCTTAAACGGAACGATTGAGAATGTGACGGAGATCGAAGGCGGTGTGCAGTGGGTATACGCTATGCCGGAGCTGGGAATCGAAATTCCGGTACAGATCCGCATCGAGGATGACTATGTCGAAACAAGGATCATCGACAGCGGCATTCAGGAAGACCGTTACAGTTTGCTGTGGGTGAGACTGTTTCCGTTCTTTGCCGCGGAGCATTCTGCGGATCGAGAAGGATATATGCTGATTCCTGACGGTTCTGGAGCCATCATCGACTTTGACGAGAATCGGGTGGCAGTCAACCGTGGCTACCAGGAAAGCATTTATGGCGTCGATATTTCCTACCTCACCCAATCAGGCTTCACATCGAGATATCCTGCTCAAATGCCGATCTATGGGCTTCGATCAGGTACAAAAGCGATGCTGGCCGTCATTCATGAGGGCGCAGAGTATAGTGATGTGTTCGCGGCTCCGGCAGGATTGTACAGCCAGTACAACTGGATTACAGCACAGCAGACCTACAGGTCGTCCTTTGAACAAATTACGAATCGCAATAAAGGCACCAGCTTCACGACCTACAATAAGGAAGATAGATTCGGAACCGATCGCGTCATGCGCTATTACATCCTCCCTGAAGATGAAGCCGACTACGTGGGCATGGCATCACGTTATCGTACTTATTTAATGGAAGAGCAGGGGATGAGCAGGATCGAAAATACAGTGGAAGATATTCCGCTTTATCTGTCTATCGTTGGAGCAGATGTCGGCGAAGGGATGTTCGGAGACAAATATTTGAAGGCGACGACAACGGACGAAGCCGGCGGGATGCTGCAGACGCTTCATCAAAACGGGATAGGCAACATGAACGTAACGTATTTAGGCTGGCAGGAGGACGGTTACAGCTCCTACGGCGGCTATTTTGATGTAGATGAACGGATCGGCGGGAATGAGGGAATGCGAACTTTCGTCCAGCTTGCCCATTCTATGAATATACCGGTTACGTTAGGCGTCAATTACGACCTCAACAATACCGGTGTGAACGGATTTAGAGGGCAGTATGACGCCATACGCGATATGGCGGGAACGATTCAAGAATTCCGCATTCGCGGCAGCAGGGTATCGCTCGCTAGCGCAAGATTTATATTGGATGCGGTAGAGGATGATCTATCCGATTATGAAGAGTTACAGGTCGATGGACTGCTCATGCTTTCAACCGGCGGGATGCTGGCGAGCGATTACAATAATCGATTAGGCAGCAGCCGGACTGAGGCAATGTTTTTGCAAAAAGAGATATTACAAAAGGTTAGAGATGCGTTGGGTCGTGTGGAGATTGAGATGCCGAATTTCTATGCGGTAAGTCACGCGTCACATATACATGATCTGGCGGATGACTATTCGTACGACCTGTTCTCCAGAAAAGCGGTTCCATTCGCACAAATCGCGCTGCATGGACTTGTTACGTATACTTCAAGCGAAGAAAACGAACGGCAGCAGTATACGAACGATTTTCTGAAGGATATTGAGTTTGGGGCATACCCATCCTTTGTATTGACGGCTTCGGAGACCGATATGTTAACGGAGGCCTACGGCATTCAGCTTAAAAGCTCTCAGTTCGATGAGTGGGAGGATGCGATTGTAACGGAATATGAGCGCTACAATGCCGCGCTTGCAGAAGTACAGAATCAATTTATCGTAGATCATCGAATGCTGGCGCAAGGAGTCATGGCGACAACATACGAGAATGGAACGACCATTGTCGTGAACTATACCGATTACCCTTATTTGTATGAAGGAACCAATGTGGCTGCAATGGATTACGCGGTCCTGAAAGGAGCTGACGGCAATTGAATAAAAAGAAGCGAAAAATGAGTGCCGCAGTCCAACGGAAATTATGGGGATCGCTGTTCATTTCCAATTGGGTGATTGGATTTCTTGTATTCATGGCTTTTCCCATTGCATATTCGTTCTACATGAGCTTTCACAATCTAGAAATATTGGCCACTGGATTAAAGGTGGAGTACAGAGGGCTGTCGCATTATCGGACGATTTTGTTCGAGAACGGTCGTTATCTGTATGAAGAATTGTTTCCATTCTTAAGGGAAGCGCTGATCATGATTCCGGTGATCGTCATTTTCGCACTGCTCATCGCCATCATGCTCAACCAGCGTTTTGCCGGACGAACGGCATTTCGGGTCATCTTTTTCCTGCCGGTTATTTTTACAACAGGCCAAATCATACAGGAGTTCATGAACCAGGGCGAAGGAAACATCAGCTTCCTAGACCGCTATAATGTCTCCTACTTCGTACAGGAGATCTTCCCTGAAACGTGGGCGGCGCCGATTATCTCCGTTCTTGGTTCATTCGTTCTCGTTTTATGGTATTCCGGCGTGCAGATCTTGATCTTCCTTGCAGGGCGGCAAACGATATCCAACTCGATCTATGAGGCGGCGCGAATCGATGGCGCATCCCCTTGGGAGACGTTTTGGAAAATTACGCTGCCGGAAATGACGCCATTTATTTTATTAAACATGATTTACACGGTGGTCGACTTGTTTACATTTCCAACGAACCCGATTATCACGAGAGTCAGTCAACTGGATTACGGCGTGGCGAGTGCGCTGGCATGGATTTATTTCGGCATTATTCTCGTGTTTCTCGGCATCATTTTCTTCATTTTTTCAAGAATATCCAGGCCGTCTAAAGCTTACCGATAAGGAGGTCTACACATGGCTAAACCCGAGATTGCATGGAATAAAACGAAAGCCTTGCCGCGCAGCACGCTTAAGCTGCTCAAGACCAAGGTCATTGGGCTGGAAGCAGATAAAGGTCTGATCTTTAAATGCTTCTTGTATCTCATCTTAATCAATACGGCTTATATTTACTTGAATCCGATTATTTATATGGTAACAAGCATGATCAAGGATTCCACCGACCTCGTCGATCCAGCAGTACAGTGGGTGCCGCGATCGGTATACTTCGGCATGCTGCAGGATGCATGGGATATGCTGCAGTTCCCGAAGGCATTCACAATCAGTGTGTCCATGTCACTGGTCATTGCCGTCTGTCAGACGCTGAGCTGTGCAGTGGCAGGTTATGCTTTTGCCAGATTGGATATTCCGCTCAAGAACTTTTGGTTTTTCTGCCTGCTGCTCACATTTATTGTACCGCCGCAGCTGACGATTCTGCCAAAGCTGATTGCGGCAAGTCAGTTAGGGGTTCTGCAATCGTACATTCCGATCGTTCTGCCGGCATTGTTCGGGCAAGGGGTGAAGGGGGCGCTGTTCGTCATCATCTATCGACAGTTTTTCTCCAAACAGCCGAAGGAGCTGGAAGAGGCCGCAACGATGGATGGCGCGGGTGCACTGCGCATCTTCGCGAAGGTCATGCTCCCGCTTGCTCGCCCTGCGATTGTCGTCGTCTTCCTGTTCTCCTTCGTATGGAACTGGAACGATTCCTATTCGCCGACGATCTTCCTGCACGGGTTGTCGGATCAGCCTCTCTCGGTCGGCGTATCCAGCATCACGAGCGCTATTAATGCGAGAGCGGAGGAGATCGGACCATCGATCTATGATGAACCGATGAAGATGGCCGCCTCCTTCCTTATGATCCTGCCGCCGCTTGTGCTTTATATCTTTGCACAGCGCTGGTTCGTTGAAGGGGTAGACCGTACTGGACTGGTCGAATAACGATGAAATGGGGTGCAGCTGAATGTTAGAAACGCTGCGTAGCAAATTTCTGGAACCGGATACGAAGTATTCGCCTATTCCGTTCTGGTTCTGGAACGATCAGCTAACGAAAGAAGAACTGCTCAGGCAAATTCACGACTTTCATGAAAAGGAAGTCGATGGCTTCGTGCTACATCCCCGGATCGGTATTCCGGGGAGCATGAAGTATTTGTCGGATGAATTTATGGAACTGGTGAGAGCCGCTGTACAGGAAGCCGCATCCTTGAATATGCAGGTCATCCTTTATGACGAGGGAATGTACCCGTCAGGTGCGGCGAACGGTGAAGTGGTGCGAAGTAATCCCGAATTCGCCAGCAGAGGGCTTCGGATGATGGAGCATACCGTACTTCAAGACGCTTCAGCTGAGTGGCAGCCTGCACTGGAAGACGGGGAATATCTCGTTTCCGTTCAAGCTGCCAAGAAGCGAAGTAACGGAGAGCTTGATCCCGCATCGAATCAGATCCTACGTCCTCAAAACGGTCGCGTATCCTTCGCTGCGCCGGATGCAGGGGAGTGGTCGCTTCTGGCGTTTATCGAATGCTTCTCGAAAGGAACGATTCGCGGGATTCACTACGGCCAGGATGACGGGGAACCGGATGCGCCTCGTGCGGCGGATCTGCTGAATCCGGATGCCGTCAGACGGTTCATTGAACTGACGCATGAACGCTATGAACAGCATATAGGCCAACACTTCGGCAGCACTGTCATTGCCATGTTCACGGACGAACCGGATTTGTTGGGTCGTAAGCATCGCAAAGGAATCGTTCCTTGGACCAATGGATTTTTGAACGATTTTACAGCAGCCGGAAACCGCGAGCAGGATCTACCCGCATTATGGTCGACAGTCGGACCGAATACGGAACAAATCCGTGCGAACTTCCGTAAAGCGGTTCGTACGCGAATGGAGCAGGTCTACTATAGACCTCTTTACGAATGGTGCGAGCAGCGAGGGATTGCGCTTACAGGTCATCCTGCAGGCAGCGAGGATATCGGATTGCTGAAATATTTTCATATTCCGGGACAGGACATTGTATGGCGTTGGTTAGCGCCCGAAGATGACAAAGGCATTACCGGAAAGCACAGCACGATGGGCAAGTGTTCTTCGGATGCTGCGCGGCATCGCGGACGTTCCAGAAACCTCAATGAATGCTTTGGTGTGTGCGGCAAAAATCAAAGCTGGGCACTTACAGCGGATGATATGAAATGGTATTTGGATTGGTTGTTTGTTCGTGGCGTCAACATGATTACGCCGCATGCATTTTATTATTCTATCGAGGGCAAAAGGCTGCATGAGCGAGCACCGGATGTTGGACCAAACAATATCTGGTGGCAGGATTATGCGCATTTCTCCAGGTATATCAAGCGTCTCAGCTGGGTCATGTCGGATAGTGTGAATCAAACTCAGCTGGCGGTTCTATGTCAAGCGGAACGCCTTTCTTGGCAGCTGGCAAAGCCTCTGTTCGAACAGCAAATCGAATTCAATTATTTGGAGGAAGAGCTGCTTCAGGATGAATGCGAGCTGAAAGAAGGGGAACTCTTCATTGCAGAGCAGCGGTATAACACGATTTTATTAGAAGAGGGCACCTCGTACGAATCAAAAAGCTGGGCGAAGTTGAAACAGTTTATTAGTCAAGGAGGAACGGTCATTGAGCTGTGTGCGGAGACCCCAGCAGCGGGAGACGAACATCGTCCGAATATCGGGCAATGGCGAGTAAGCTCCGAGAATGAACTCATTGAAAAACTGCGTGCTGCGCACCAGAAAATACCTGTATTTGAACCGTTGTCCCCTGGACTTCGCATGAGCCATGTTGTAAAAGATGGAGTCAGCTTCTATTTGCTTTCGAATGAAGGCGATACTGCGATCGAAGGAACACTGCTCATTCCTGAGCAGGGCTATACCGAGGTGTGGGATGCATGGAACGGAAGTGTGCGAACGGTCCCTATCGCTAAACAGAATGAGGGATTAGCGATTCAATTGAAGCTGGATCGAAGAGAGTCGCTTGTCGCAGTCGTTGATCCGAAAGGGGAAGCTATCGAATCCAATCCGACTTTGCCTCAGCTTCATTCCATCATTGAATTGAATGAAGGATGGCGTCTCGTTGATCGTTCTAAGTTCGTTTCTTTACAAACATGGACAGCGTGGGAGGGGCATGAGCATTTTTCCGGAACAGTGAGCTACGAAATCGATCTTGAGTGGATTCCAGATATTCCATACTCCGATGTCATTTTGGACTTGGGAGAAGTGCACGAGCTTGCACGTGTGTTCTTGAATGGAGAAGAGGTTGGTGTTCGAATGTGGAAGCCATATCGCCTTTCAGTTCAGGAGCAATTGCAAGTGGGATTGAACAAATTAAGAGTGAATGTGACCAATTCGCTTTCCAACCGCTACGATAAAGAAAGTCTTCCATCGGGGCTCATGGGTCCGGTGAGAATCGAATTATATCAGATGTGAATCAGCTGATTTTTTTTATAAAATAACTGCCAGCAAGGTTGTACACGGAAAGGAGTCGATGAGCCCTGAGCTATGTAAGTCCAAACCTTAGCATGTACCATCAGCATCCCCGTCAAGTGGAGGGGGTGCTGCAGACGATGATCAATCGTTATATCGGTGAGCATCCAGCTCACTCTGTTGTTTTTAGAGCCAGTTACCGGGGTGGCATCAAGAGGGACAGCGAATATCGCTACGTCTTTGATTTTAATGAGCAGTTTCCACATATGGCAGAAGGTCAAGCGGTGTATGCATGGTCGAAGCTGTGGGCAGAACGCGAGATGACGATCGGTCTTAGTTTAAGCTGCTTGGGTCCGGTCCAAGTATTCGTTAACGGCAAACCTGTCCACAGATCGAACCTTAATGATGATGTGTTTCCAGAACGTAAAGCAGGATTTCGCGTAAAGCTCGAGCAGGGATGGAATCATTTCGTTCTATGCTTTACCCATACGGCAACGGGCTGCGGTGGAAGATTCGGCACCAGTTCGATCAAGGGCATGCCGCTCCACTTCATTATGCCATCAGTGGAGAGAAGCGGACGAGAGGGCTGGCTTTTCTGTGAGCCGTGTCAACTTACTGAGCTTCAAGAGCTCCTTGTTGAAGGGCTTTCGGAAGAAGAATCCGAATTGAATTGGTACCCAAGACGGGAGTGGACGCCGGAGGAAAGAGGATTAGGTCAATTTGGCCGCAGCTTTGGATTGCATGCAGGTCGTACGGCGTATGCTTGGACGACGCTCGACAGTTTGCATGCAGATCGTCCAGGTGAGTGGTGCGGCACGCATGAAGGCTCGCTCGAGGTGTGGCTCAATGGACAGCTGGTGTATAAAGCAGAACACGCGGGGAGCTTCGCAATTCCCCTTGCACCGCGTTATGCCGAGCAGCATATTGTGATTCGCAGCAGCTGTACGGGGCAAGTATGGGGGTTTGCAACCACTTCATTATCGGACGGATACGCTTTTGAACCGCCGGTTTCCGTTCAAGGATCGAATGAATCATGGTTTTATTTAGGACCTGTCGCACAGCAGCTCGATCCAGAGGAACTTTGCCGGATGGATCGTGTATTCCCTGCAGAGGAAGGAGAGACGTATTGGAAAATCGATGAACCGGATACATGGATTCGTCCGTTCATGGAAAATGCATTGTTCGGCAAGTGGAATTATCCTTTAGGGGTAACATTATACGGGATTCTGAAATCCGGCATTGACTTGGGACGTTCAGATTACACGGATTACGTGTTGAAGCACATTGAATGCTGTACTTCCTATGATCGGTACGCTCTTTGGGATAAGGAGCAATACGGTGCAGCAGGATTGAATCACCAGCTGTCAGCGATTGATACATTGGATGATTGCGGCTCATTCGGTGCTGTCACATTAACCGCGATGAATCAAAGGCCGCTTCGCGGTGCCCGCGAAGCGGTTGATCGTGTCGCCCATTATATTTCGAACGTTCAGGACCGCCTGCCCGACGGCACCCTGTATCGGGCTCATGGAAGTACAGATTTTATGCAGGATACGATTTGGTGCGACGATCTCTATATGAGCACGCCATTTTTGACCAAATATTATGAACTGACTGGCGAGGAAACGTTTTTAAACGACGCAGCCCACCAGTTTTTGCAGTACAAAAAGTATCTTTATATGCCCGAGCAGCAAATCATGTCTCATGTATATGACATGAAATTTGATAAACAGACAGGCGTGCCGTGGGGAAGAGGGAATGGTTGGGTGCTGTTCTCGCTGACGGAGCTGCTTACGGTGATGCCGGAAACACACGAGATGCGCCAGGAGCTGATGGCGTTTTATCGGGAGCTGTGCGAAGGATTTTTGAAGCTCCAAGGGCCGAGCGGTATGTGGCATCAAGTGCTGACCGACCATGATTCGTATGCCGAGACGTCCTGTACATCGATGTTTATTTATTCTTTTGCACGTGGGGTAAGACTGGGCTGGTTGGAAGATACGCTGCCTTACGCAAAATCGTCGATGCGCGGCTGGACCGCGATTGTACGCCATGCTTTAGATAAATTCGGAAATGTGTACGGCGTCTGCAAGGGCTCAGGCTATTCATTCACTGCCAGTTATTATAAAGATCGTCTATCATGGAATTTGAATGATACACACGGAATCGGTATCGTGCTGTTGGCCGGAACAGAGCTCATGCAAATGATGGAAGGCTGACTGAACAGCGGGTAGATTCGAAGGGGGGACGAACGGTTGCAAAAGATCGCCGATGGTGAGATACAGAAGCAGGCGCGAAAAAAGCTGATCAGGCGGTATATGCAGTTCGTGAAGCCATATCGTTTCACGATTTTTATCATTGTCGCACTTGGCATGCTGCAGTTTGCAGTGCCGCTTGCAGGACCTTGGATGACGAAGATCATGATCGATGAAGTGCTCCTGGGCGTAGAAGGGTCTTGGACAATTGATAAAATCGTGATTGTATTGGGACTCATCTATTTATCAGGCATTATCATTAACTATGTCCGCAATTATATCACCGCAGATTTAGGTAATCGAATGGCGATTGATCTGAGAAGGAAGCTGTATGAGCATATTCAGACCATGTCGCAGAAGTTTTTTGATACAAGGCAGATCGGGAGTATTGTATCGCGAATACTGCACGATGTGAATGGAGCTCAAAATCTCATAGGCGGCGGCGTGATCAATTTGGTCGTTGATCTATTCTTGATCTTTTTTGCCGCCTTTATGTTATTTACATTGGATCTTGAACTAGCACTGCTATCTTTATGGCTGCTTCCACTTTATTATTTGACGTTTACCAATTTGAATGTAAGAATTCGTTTCGCATGGCGCTCGGTACATCGGCAAATGGAACGCATCTCCGGTGTTTTGGTAGAGCGAATCAGCGGTATGAAGGTTGTACAATCCTTCAACCGGGAGCAAGCGGAGCTCGGCCGCTTCAATAAGCAGGCAGAGTATCATCGAAAATATGCGATGAAGGCACATGTATTGTCCAACTTGCTCGGTTCGATCAGTCAAACCTTCAATCATATCGGCACGCTGCTGATCTGGTTTGTCGGCGGCTACGCGGTCCTCCATCAACAAATATCCGTTGGAGGACTGGTCGCCTTTCAAGCTTATCTGTCACAGTTGTATGGACCGATTCAGCGCTTTTCCCAAGTAAACGTCACCATACAAAACTCGATGTCGAATATTGAGCGAATCTTTGAAGTGTTTGATTACGAACCAGATGTACAGAATGCGCCAAGTGTGAAATCGCTTCCGAAATGCCGCGGGGAGATCGCGTTCGAGCATGTCACGTTTACTTATGTTTCCGAAAGACCTAAGCGTCCGCAAGAGACCCAAGCTGGAATCGATCCAGACATTGCGGAGACCATTAAGCCGTTCAAGAAGTTTTACTGGCTTCCTCCGAAGACGAAGCTGGATCCGCCTCCCACGGTAGAGGAGAAAAATTTAGCACTCATTGATATTTCACTTCACGCGAAAGCAGGTGAGGTCATTGCACTCGTTGGGCCTAGCGGGGCCGGCAAGTCGACACTCGTCCAATTTATTCCTCGCTTCTATGATCCTGATGAAGGACGGGTGACATTAGACGGCCGTGACCTGCGAGATTACGATGTCGCTGATCTGNACCCAGGAGCGACGCTGGAGCAGGTCGTAGCCGCAGCGAAGGCGGCGAATGCTCATGATTTTATTACGCGTTGGGAATATGGATATGATACGTTGATCGGGGAGAGGGGCCTTCGACTATCAGGAGGACAGAAGCAGAGAATCGCGATCGCACGCGCACTTCTGAAAAATCCGCAAATTCTCATATTAGATGAAGCCACTTCTGCGTTGGATGCTGAATCCGAAGCACTGGTGACCGAAGCGCTGGAGCGGCTTATGGAAGGTCGCACCACTTTCATCATTGCACACAGGCTTGCGACAGTTGTTCGTGCGGATCTGATTCTCGTCATGGATCAAGGGCGTATTGTGGAACGAGGCAGCCACCAGCAACTGCTGCAGCAAGGTGGATTATATCGGGAATTGTATGAAAAGCAGCTTAAAGCGATGCGCCCAGAGAAATTGTTAATTTGATATTGTTTTTGCTTATTGCTTTTCATAGAAATGAACAAGTACATTACTTATAATGTACTTGTTCAGATCTGGAAAAGAATAGGTGGGAGTGGCGGCGGATGAAGAATAAAGGATATCCCAAAGGAAGCTTCTATCGAAAAAGCCTGCTTGTCATTTTACTGGTTACAAGCATTCCGGGCTTGATTACAGGACTCGGAATCTATTTATTTGCGGTAGGCTCGATTGAACAAGATTTGAAAGCGCTGCACAGCAGCCAAATGCAGGAACGCGTTCACGCGGTGGATGAAACCTTTTCTTATTTTGAACTGGCACTTTCCCAGTGGGCGTCAGATCCAAGATTCGATCAAGATTTAATGCAGCAGGATCTGTCCCTTCGGTTCAAGGAAACACAGGATCTGAGTAAAGCCTTGCAGGTTCTTCAAGGTTCGCATCCGATGATCGAACAGGTCTCTCTCTATGTAGAACAGGAGGATGCTTCTTATTTATTTAATCCGGACTACAGCCAAGTGCATGATCCGAAGGTCATAGAGGAGCACAAATCGTTCATGCGACAGGGGACACCCATCGCTTGGTCTACGAAGCCCATCCAATGGAGAGGAGCTTCGCAGGATGGGCCGTCCAAAACTGAGCCGGTCATCATGCTCTCACATCTCTTAGGCAATGACGATCATCCATTTGGAGCACTGGTCGTTACACTCAAGCCGGAACATCTGCTGGATCTGTTGATGACGCTTACACCTTATCATGAGGGCACGACATTCTTAATGAATGAAGATCATAACATACTAATTTCTTCTCAGGATGGTCCAGAGGGAGAGGTATTCGAGCGATCCTTGCGAGAGGATATCCAAAAATCGGGTGAGCACAGCGGAAGTTTCGTAAAGCGTTGGAAAGGAACAGTGTACTCCGTATCATACGGTGACTTCCATCGATTGAATAAGCAGTGGACTTATGTGGCGGCAGCACCGATGACAGCGATTACCTCGCCTGTGGTATTGGCATCGAAAATTATATTGATTATTAGCGGGTGCGTCCTTCTCACGGCACTTGTCTTAGCATGGATTGCATCACATAAAATCTACTCCCCTATAGGGCGTTTAGTGCGTTTGTTAACAAGGGATGCCCCATCAGAGCTAGGAAAGCAGGGAATGGATGAGTTTAAGCTGCTTGAAAGGCAGTGGCAGCATATCACACGGGAGAGCAAGTCGCTTCAGCTGAGGCTGGAGGAGGAGATGCCCCAGGTAAAGAACGGTTTTCTCATTCAGCTGATTCAAGGGCATTTGCATGCATATACCGAGAAGGATTTGCGAGAGCGGATGAAGCATTATGGATGGCAGGTCAGTCATAAACAATTTACGATCGCCACTTTGCAGCTGACGGGCTTATCTCATTTGAAGGATCGATTTGTAGATGGAGACGAGGGTCTCGTAACCTTTGCTGCTGCGAATATTATCGATGAGCTGGCTTCCCAGCGGCTTGAACAGTACAATATTTTAAACTTTCATAACTTATCGATCGGCATTCTTATTATCACGCCTCTTGAGGAGCCGAATCATGCAGCGATACATGTCTTTGCCAGGGAGCTCACCGACGCGATCAACCGGCTTCTTAAGCTGAAGGTCACGATAACGATCAGTCGTCCAACCGTGATGGTCAGCACGCTGCCTGAGCTTTTTATGGATGTGACGCAGGCGGCGAGTTTCCGATTGTTCAAGGATGAAAATCAGATTATCGATATGGAGGAGCTGATTCCAATCGCAAAAGAAAGCGGCGGTGAATACCCTTTCCTCTTGGATCGCGAAATCACTCAGTCGATGCGGATGGGACAGCTTGAGGAGACGGAGCAGCTCATCGATCAGTTTCTTGAAGAGGTGTTTATCGGACAGAGGAAGGAGTATTTGGTACAGCAGTGTGTCCTGCAGTTGTTTGGCAGCATCCAGTATACGATTATGCAGTCGGGGATGCAGCCGGATCAGCTGTTTGGAGGAGTCAACATGTTTGATCGCCTTGCACAAATTAGGGAACCGCAGCAGTTGGCCAAATGCTTTAAGGAAGAGGTCATTCATCCATACATCGCACAAATTGAAGAGCGGTCCAATGTGCAGCTGAAGCATATGGTGGAAGTGACGATGGAGTATTTGCAGCAGCATTATATGGAGGACATTTCATTGGAAAGCTGTGCGGAAATGGTTGGCACGACCTCCTATACGCTCAGTAAGGCATTCAAACAAATTGCCGGTGTCAATTTTGTTGATTATGTAACTCAGTATCGCATGGACCGGGCGAAGGAGCTTCTCCGCACGACGGATTTGAAAATTAGTGATATTGCAACGCATGTCGGTTACCAGCACAGTTATTTCAACCGAATTTTCAAACGAAATGAAGGTGTTACGCCCGGACAATACCGAAGCAAATGGCAGGATCAGCTCGCTTAACTACTCTTTTTTGTGAATGAATTTTCGAAACTCTCGCGGTGACATGCGAGTCACCTGCTTAAACTTGCGATTGAAATGGGAGACATTAGCAAAACCGACCTGTTCAGAGATATCGATCATTTTTACATTCGTATCTCGAAGCAGCTTTTCCGCTTCACGAATACGCAGCGTATTGATGTACTCTTTGAACGTGAATCCGGTCGTGCGTTTAAATAAACGGCTCAAATAAAAAGAGCTGATATGGAACTGTTCGGCCATCAGTTCAAGACGCAGGTCGTTGCGATAATGCTCATTGCAGTAAGCGATAATTTGGGACATTCTCGAGTTCATTGGGTCTTCCTGATGCTCGGGACGATCCCTTTTTTGTTTTCGTGCAGAAAAGAGCAGCAGCTGGACAAGCAGTGACTCAAAGAAGACAGGCTGTCCATAGCCATCGGGTTGGTTGAACTCATTGTGCATTTGAAACAAAAGCCGTTCAATATAGCTTTGGTCCATGAGATTGAACTGAATTTTTTTATTAGAATGGAGGAAAGGAGCTAAAATAAGCTTCTTCTGATCCTCGTGAAAGCGGTTTAAAAAATCTGAACTAAAATAAAGGCAAAAGCGCTCATGGTCTGGGACTGTCGAATCGACACTTTTATGGATTTCGTTTTTATTGATGAACAGAATCGAGCCCTTTTGAATGGAATATCGTTTGTTTTCAATGTAGTAATAACGGTCTCCTGAAAGCAAATAATAGATTTCGTAATAGTCATGGTAATGGTATTTGGGCATAGTGTAGTAACCTTTGCGCTTTGCTGGATAAATTGCAAAACCGTCCATTTCGAAAACTCCCTTCGGTGAAGATCCGTTTGCCTATACTATACCGTTTTTGTTACCAATTGAGTAGCGGTAAAAGCTGAAAAGATGAGTTTATTAATGACAAAAAAGATCAAGTTGATTTTTATTAGGCAAGAAATGAGTAGATCATTGCACTTCGTACATGGTAAAAACGAGATGAAAGATATGATATGGGGCTTAATAAAGAAGCATGTCTTTAAAAGCTTTGAATAAAACCCAATAGACGTTGTAAATTGTTGTAGGAATGTCAAGTCACGGAGATTTTAATGGTTGGATGTCAAGAAGCAAGATAAAATGTAAACGCATTCTTGACTTGGTTAAGTTCGCGGAAGGAGCATTGGAGATGACTCTTACTCAGAAAAGGACAATTGAGGCAAGCCATAAGGAACATAGACAGCATGCACATTCGGACCAGCTCATACTGAAGTATCCGGCTTCTTGGTGGAAGGGCAAATGGAGAGAGGCACTTCCTGCTGGTAATGGCATCATAGGAGCATCGGTTTATGGTGCAATTCAAGATGAAACGATCATGCTGACCCACGGAGAGCTGTGGCATGGAGGGAAAGTAGATCCGCTGCCTGACGTCAGCCATACTTTGGCGGAGACTAGGCGTTTGATTGACGAAGGAGAATATATGCAGGCCAGCTGGAATTTGACAAATGCATTAAAGGAATCCGGCTATGCGAGCAGACTTTCCTCACCACGTCCTGCTGGGGACCTGAGGCTTTCGATGACGTTAAGAAACGCCTTTCGCGAATATGAGCGTCGTTTGAATATGGCAACGGGTGAAGTTTCCGTCACTTGGCGAGATGGTGAGGTTTCATATGAACGAACGTTGTTCGTCTCCCGTTCAGACCACATGATTGTCTATGAAATTCGTGCAGATCAACCCGTGATGGAAACAAATATTTATTTTGATATTCATCCAAGCGATAACCCAAACCAAGCCGCGAAGCTGAATCAAATTAGAGAAACCGCACAATTCAAAGCGGAAGAAGACTATATTTTCTATGCGGCAAAGAATGAGGATGGTCAAGATTACGGAGCCGTGCTGCGTGTGGTTCTGGCTAACGGCGGCGAACTTTCGGCGGCAGATGACGGAAAGCTTCGAATCAGCGGTACGGATCGAGCTCTCATCCTCGTTAAATTATTCGTGAAAAGCAGCAGAATGCTCGAATGGAATCGGTTAAAATCGGAGCTGGCTGAAGTGGATGAAGCATACGGTCAGCTTTTGGAAAAGCACAAGAAGCTTCATGGAGAACTCTATCATGCAACGTCTCTGGAATTAAGCGAAGACGAGAATGGAATCCCGAATGAGCAGCTGCTGCTGGATTCTTATGCGGGAGAAGCACCCAATGTGCTGTTTCAAAAGCTTTGGGCATTCGGGAAATACCTCTATATTTCCGCGACAAGCGAACAAGGCTTGCCCATGCCTTTATACGGGTTGTGGGGCGGAGATTACCGTTTGATGTGGTGCCATTATATGGCGAACGAGAATATTCAAATGATGAATTGGCACGCACCCGTCGGCGGGTTAACGCCGCTGATGAAAGCATTGTTTCGGCACTATCGCAGTTTGATGGATACGTTCAGCGATAATGCAAGAAAACTGTACGGCTGCAAAGGGATATTTATCCCCGCGGGCACAACGCCAGGTATGGGGGTACCCACGCAAATCGTTCCGGTCATATTGAATTGGACGGGTGCGGCAGGATGGCTTGCCAGACATTATTTCGATTATTACCTGTTCACTGGGGACCAAGAATTTCTAATTGAAGAGGCACTTCCATTCATGAGGGAAACAGCCGCCTTTTACGAGGATTTCTTAGTGGAAGACGAGCAAGGACAGATGAAAATTTATCCTTCAGTTTCTCCGGAAAATACGCCTTCCAACATGATGCCAGGTAACGGAGAGTCATTGGATCATCCGATGCCTACAACGATCAATTCAACGATGGATATCGCGATTGTGAAGGAGCTGCTCTCCAATTTGATCGAAGGAAGCCGGGCAAGCGGAGTATACCTGGAGGAAATCCCCAAGTGGGAGCGGTTGCTGAAGCGAATGCCGTCTTATGAGATGAACGAGGAGGGAGCAGTCAAAGAATGGCAGCACCCGGCGTTTCATGATCGTTACAATCATAGGCACTTGTCTCATATATATCCGATTTTTCCTGGCCAGGAGCTTGCGAGAGAGGAACTGCCGGAGCTGTTTAAAGGCTTTGAGACGGCTGTTAATAAACGGTTGATTGGAGCACAAACGGGATGGTCGCTCGCACATATGTCCTCCATTTATGCCCGGCTCGGCGATGGAGAGAAAGCGGTAGAGTCTCTCGATATTTTAGCCCGTAGCTGTTTAATTAGTAATTTCTTTACTGTCCACAACGATTGGCGCGATATGGGAGTCAGCATGAATAAAATCCAGGCGCCGGTTCAGCTGGATGCGAATCTCGGAATTACAAATGCGGTGCAGGAAATGTTAATTTATGTTTCCCCGCGTTTGGTCAAGGTGCTGCCTGCCATTCCAGATCGTTGGAAGCAAGGCAGAGCAAGCGGTTTCCACTTCTGTACGGGTAAAATCGACTTTTCTTGGAACCTTAACACAGGCCAGTTCGACGCGGTGCTTTATGCTGATCGAGCGACCGATATCACGTTGAAGCTTCCAGAACCGTTCCAATCCTATGTGCTGTCAGGCGATGATGTAGAATACCATGCTTCAACCCTTCATGATGGAACTTACCATATCCGGATGAAGCCGAAGCAGCAATTGCGCATTCACAGCAATCCGTCAGGCTCATAATTTCTATGTTTCAAACAGAAGTCCGATTTTACTAAGATTAGGGGGTGAGTGCGAACAAAACGAAGTTGAGAATGAACGACATGAACGAAAATCTTGCTTTATGAGTTGAATTTGTTTAATGAAATTATTCATAGCGGGGGGAATTGGATGAATCGTCATCGATCAATCATCAGTCTAATGTTAGCCATTTGTTTGATGTTTACGATTGCTGCATGTGGTAATGGTAATGGAAATGGGGGAGGCTCGAACAACGGAGGCAACAATCCGACGACGACGAGCGAAGGCAATAACAATGAACAACCTGCAACGAACAACGAATCAACTGGAGATGAGAAATTAACGCTTTATGTGTATTCCAACAGTGGAGACTCGGTCGAAAGCTGGAATGAGCGTTTCGGCGACTTGCTGAAGGAGAAATTCCCGAATTACACGATTGAATATATTCCGAAAACGGATGAGGTTGGTCTTTCAGAGCTGATCACTGCAGGTCAAAGAATCGATATTTTCTGGGAATCCATCGGAGGCTTCTCCACCTATTTGCTTGGCGCTGATATGCAGTATGATATGACAGAGCTGATCGAGAAGCATGGTATCGATCTGACACAGTTAGAATCGACTTCGATGGATGCGATCAGGCAAATTTCTGGCGATAACCAAATCTATGGGTTACCGGTATTCAACAACACGATGGTCATGTACTATAACAAAGATCTATTCGACAAATTTGGTGTCGATTATCCGAAGGATGGCATGACATGGACGGAAGCTGCTGAACTGTCTAAGAAGCTGACTCGTACGGAAGGCGATAAAATTTACGCCGGGTTGTCAACTTCCGAAACGCATATGCTTCTCATGAATCAGCTTTCCATTCCGTTCGTTGATCCTGAAACACAGAAGGCGACATTAGATGTAGATGAGCGTTGGAAAGATTATTATGAAACCGTTTTCGTAAAGCCGGCTGACGCATCGGGTTACAGAGAATATATGGTAGCACATGCGAATAAGCTGCCTTACCGTAAGGAATTTTTAGAAGCACAAGATTTAGCGATGTTCGGATGGTTGTCATCGATCACATTCGTTTTCCCGGAAGAGTTCTCTAAGATGAACTGGGATATGGTGGCGATGCCTACGTTTGACGACGCGCCTGGAGTGGGTACGCAAGCTTACCCGACGTATTTCAGTGTGACCAACATGGCAGAAAATAAGGATGCGGCAATGGAAGTCATTAAGTATTTAATTTCTGACGAGGTTCAGTCGAAGCTGTCTCGAATGGGTGTCATGCCGATCGTTAACAATGACAGCATCATTCAGCAGTTCGGCGAAGACAGCATGTTTAAGGGGAAAAACTTCGGGGCTGCATTCTACAATGATTTTGCTCCGATCTCTTACAAGTCTGACTTTGATAGATCTCTGGTAACTCCATACGCGAAAGCGGCACCAAGAGTCGTTTTGGAAGGCGACTTCAATACGATTTTCAGAGAGTATGCGGAAGAGTCGAATCAGAAAATTACAGATTCAGGACAATAATGTAACGAGTAGATGCCGGGACCGGTATGAAACGGATCCCGGCTCTTCTCATGAAAAAAGCGGACAAAAAAGCCGACCTCTCTGAAGAAAGGCCGGCCTTCGCATATCTGAATTAGGAGTAGAAATGCACTAAATCTTTAATATTGACCAGCTTGCCGGTGCGCATCGAAATGTTGCCGGCAATCCCTGTTAGAATGGACATGGCACCGTCTACATGTGTTGCCGTACGACCTAACGGATCTTCTGGCGGATTGCCGAATAGCTGCTCAAGCAGAATCGGGTCGGCGCCGCCGTGACCTCCGGGAGCGTTTTCAAGCGGAACTTCGTAAGGTGTTTCCCAATGCGGCTGAACGAGCAGCTGTCTCATTCTTGTCGCACCTTCATCGGTTTGTTTTCCACCGGCATTGACATAAGACTTCTCACCGATCCGAAGCTGGATTCTTCCTTTTGTACCGTTAAAGGAAACGACATGACCTTCCCAAGGGGCATAGGCGTGCAAGGAATAGTTAAGGATGGTTTTATTTTTGTAACGTACGAGAACGCTCATGGTGTCTTCTATGGATATGCCATCACCGAATACGCTTTGATCGCGTTGATAGCCATCCTCGTGCTCCGCATCGAGGTACAGTCCTTTCAGGGACTCCGATTTATCCAAATGCAGCGCGAATCGATCATTTTCCGCGTGGGGACTGCCGTACGCTCGTTGATAGAAGTTCGTGACGCCGCGCTTCTCCGCATTTTCTTTGCCGTAGAACATCAGGTCGCCCATGGCGAACACTTGCTGCGGCTCGCTGGCAATCCAGAAGTTGACGAGGTCAAAATGATGTGTCGATTTATGGACCAATAAGCCCCCGCTGTTGCGTTTATCACGATGCCAGCGACGGAAGTAGTCTGCGCCGTGTCTCGTATCGAGAAGCCATTCAAAGTTGATGTGCAATACGTCTCCGATGATCCCTTCTTGAATGAGCTCTCTGATTTTAGTGGCATGACCTGAGTAACGATAGTTGAAAGCGACACGGACATGGCGGCCAGTGCGCTCTACAGCATCAAGTATGGCTTGGCATTTTTCCTCATCGACGGTCATCGGCTTTTCCGTGATGACATCACAGCCTAACTCCAACGCTCGAATGATGTAGGTATGGTGTGTGCGGTCGACAGAGGTGACGATGACGGTATCCGGCTTTTCGTTTTGGATCATCTCGTCGAATCGGTCTGCTTTGTATGTCGGGATCGGCTTAAAATGCGAGAACTTTTCCTGCAGCCGCTGATTCGCATAATTCATTCTTGTTTGGTTCGTATCGCAAAACGCAACCAGTTCGTTGTTGTCATGGTACTTACCAACGAGTGCTTCATAGAAGAAGGCAGCGCGTCCTCCTGTCCCAACATGTGCAAAACGTTTTTTTGTCATTCGTGTATCCCTCCTTAATGAATTACAGCTAGATTAGTACAAAAAAAGTCAGTTATCTAGACATTGTTTGCTTGAATCGCATTAAACTTTACATTTCTTGTCCTTTGTTCTGAATACAATGGAACGGAAGCCTTACGAAGATGTTCAAAATTAAAAAGTCCAGCGGTATGATGTCAAGTCCCTGATTCGTGTAAATTGGAAAAAGTTTTGAGGATAACCTCCTACGAGTCAGGAAAAAAGGCATCACGAAACTAACCCAGTTGAAAATGGCAGTGATTTAC
>NZ_JBHSQV010000032.1:0-88175 GCF_042658665.1 Marinicrinis lubricantis | reverse complement strand
CTAACCTAAAGATCCGTGCATCTGCACGGGTCTTTTTCTATGTTGTTGCTCGTCCCGTCCTACACCGTTTGGAGAGTATACGGTTTCTTCCGATCGAAGTAACTCCAACGGAGGATATCCGTGAAATGGAGGAAGAAACCGATGCCGACCTCGTAGTAAAGCGAAGAAACCGATGCCGACCTCGTAGTAAAGCGAAGAA
This sequence comes from Marinicrinis lubricantis, assembly GCF_042658665.1. NCBI lineage: Bacteria > Bacillati > Bacillota > Bacilli > Caryophanales > Paenibacillaceae > Marinicrinis > Marinicrinis lubricantis. The sequence goes on along the minus strand of NZ_JBHSQV010000032.1, from coordinate 87,976 downwards.
GGGGATGCTCGGTGCGGAAGGACGCCATCAAGCCAACTTAAGAACCGTGCAGTACATAGAATTTTTGTTTTGTTGCTCTTCAGACCTGAGTAAATTTTAAAAATATGCATATATGTTCATGAATTTACAAGATTTACGGTATAATGAGGGAATGAATTCCAACTGGAACGGAGTGAATGATAAAATGAAGAAGTGGATATGCTTGACCGCAATCATGTTATGGGGAATGCTCAGCCTCTCGGCATGCTCGGATCCTATGCTCAGTGAAGAGGAGAGACAGGACATCATTGATCAAATCACAATATTGGAAACAAGTGAATACGATCTCGTGTACTTCAACATAAACTATCAGCAGTATCTAGAACAAGTGAACGGCATCATAGATGATACGTATTTGAAATCAATAGAGGATCAAATCATATTTGGTTACGATGATAAAAAGTATACCCGTGCAGATCTCGTAGATATGTCCACTCAGGAGTGGGAGGAGCACAAGGATCATATGCTTCCTCTCATTCAAGGAATCGGCATGGACAACCAGAAGTCAGTGATTTCATTTTCAAAAGTATATGAAGATGAGGCGTCAAAAAAGATATATATTTATACGACCGAAGATAAAGTATTGAACGGTAAAGCCTTCACAAAAACCAATAGAAAGTACACGTTCGATAGGATAAAGGATCGTTGGCTCGTCACCTCGGTTGAATTCGATAAATTCACTTATGGATCGGAGCAAACGGAGGAAGAAATCCAGACGAGTATAAGCGGGCTGAAATATCAGACCCATGCAGATAAGCCTGTTGAATATATAGAAGAAACAATCACCTTGGAAGGAACCGGTACATCGTAACTGATAACGCGGGAAAAGGCCCTCATTTCGAATGAAGGCCTTTTTTTGCACACTTAATGAAACTCAATATCGATTCGATGCTGCTGAGCATCTGCCGATTTAGGCATGCGGATCTCTAATATTCCATTGTGATAAGATGCCTTCGTGCTTTCCGCCTGTACTTTGGCAGGAAGCTTGATTGTCCGCTCGAATGTTCCGATAAATCTTTCTTTGCGATGCATTTTCTTCTCATCCATTTCTTCATGACGCTGAATCGTCCCGTGGATGGTCAGCATATTGTCATGAACGTCGATATGGACATCTTCTTTGCTTTTTAGGCCGGGAAGGTCACAATGCACGATGACTTCCTTACCCGTTTCATGTAAATCGAGCCGGGGAGAGCCGAACTCCTGCTGAAACCCAAATCCTACATTTTCAAAAAAAGAGTCTACGTGCTTGCGGAAACGATCTAAGTCTTTAAAGGAATCATACGGAATGAGCGGCATGACGTCACAGCTCCTTTAAGTATGTTTTCCGTAGTATGCATCGAAACCGAATGGATTATTCTGAAAAGGAAACGTGAGAATTCGTATAAACCGAGAATCTAAGTTACCTCGGCCGAGTGAATGTCGAATGACCAAGGAATAATGTCAAAGAAAACGACCAGGAGAATAGACATACATCTTTTGCCTTTCCGTGAATGGTGCGGGCATGATAGAATACTATAGTAGAATGACCGAAAGGAAGTATGACATTTGAAACAATACCTGGAGCTTTGTGCACATGTACTGAATACAGGAGTACCCAAAACAGACCGTACTGGAACTGGCACGATCAGCACATTCGGATATCAGATGCGGTTTAACCTGCAGGAGGGCTTTCCTCTTGTTACAACTAAAAAATTGCATTTAAAATCGATCATATATGAGCTGCTTTGGTTTTTAAAAGGCGATACGAATGTACGTTATTTGCAAGAAAACGGGGTTAGAATTTGGAATGAATGGGCAGATGATCAAGGTGAATTAGGACCGGTCTACGGCCAGCAGTGGAGATCATGGACAGGTGCGCACGGGGAAACGGTCGATCAGATCAGCCAGCTTATCCATGATCTTCGGCACAATCCAGATTCCCGCAGAATGATTGTGAGTGCATGGAATGTAGCGGATATTCCTAAGATGGCTTTAGCGCCATGCCACTGCTTATTCCAATTTTATGTCGCTGATGGAAAGCTGTCCTGTCAGCTGTATCAAAGAAGTGCGGATCTGTTTTTAGGTGTTCCGTTTAATATTGCCTCGTACGCGCTGCTGACTATGATGATCGCTCATGTTACAGGCTTGGAGCTTGGAGATTTCATTCATACGTTTGGAGATGTGCATATTTATTCGAATCACGTGGAGCAGGTAAAGCTGCAGTTGACACGTGAACCTCGCCCATTGCCAACCCTCCAAATCAACCGACAAGTGGAATCGATTTTTGACTTCCAATATGAAGATTTTGTGCTGGAAGGTTACGATCCGCATCCTCATATCAAAGGAGAGGTATCTGTATGATCTCATTAATATGGGCGATGGGGGAAAACAGGGAGATTGGCAAAGATCATGATATGCCGTGGAAGCTTCCTGCAGAATTAGCCTATTTTAAAAAAACAACGATGGGCTCACCTGTACTTATGGGAAGGAAGACATTCGAATCGATTGGGAAACCGCTCCCTGGAAGAGAGAATTGGGTGCTGACAAGGGATCGCGGATATACAGCAATTGGGTGTCGTATGGTTTATACGCTGGAAGAGGCTGTAGAGCAGCTAAAAGATGTGCAGGAAATATTCGTGATCGGAGGAGCGGAAATATACCGAATGTTTCTCCCATATGCAGACCGTCTCTATGTCACGAAGATTAAGCAATCGTTTCCTGCAGATACATTCTTCCCGGAAATTAACTGGTCACAGTGGAGACAGATTTCCGCAGCACCGGGAGAAAAGAATGAGCGAAACCCATACGATTATGAGTTTCAAGTGTATGAACGAATCAAATAACTCTTTTTATTGAATTGATGAAACGTTTTTCTTGTTTGAATCGTTTAGTATATGTGCGCTGAGATAGGCAATCATTTTCTAAAGGAAGTGCGATTCGTTGAGTGAGAGTATAGAGAAAATTCGCAGACAGCTGAAGGAAAAACAACTTCATCGAATCCGTGAGATGGAATGCGGAAGGGCGCTGGACGCTTTAGTTGCGGAATATGTTTTCGGCTATCATGTGATCGAGATGGGCGATGGAGATGAACAAGACTTTGTTTACAGAAAGAATGCGTCAATAAAAGGGAAGATCGGCTCGGATGAATTGGAGAGGGTTCCAAATTACTCCACAGTCATATATTCGGCAATGCAAATATTGAATGCATTTCAATATTGGAAGCTGGAGCAAAGAACTGAAGGGGTGACGGCTTTGTTGTCCAATCAGGAGGGAATTGCTTCTCATGCGGCTCTGCATCCAGGCATGGCGTATGCTGCGCTTCCTGAAGCAGTATGCAAGAGTGCACTCGTCGCGAGAGTCGAGGAAAATCGATTAATTGAACCATTATTAGAAGATGATTAGGTCGGCATTGCAAGGGCCTGCTGCAACCGAAATGCGGCAGGCCCTGACATTTGCTCTGGTGATTCCATTTCGGCAGTGAATAACTTTTTTAGGTTGATGTGCGTCTATACAATGAGAATCCACAAGAAGCGAAAGTTTGTCTTCATCTTGAGTTTGTAGATGAACATGAAACGACAATTCATAAGGGCTTGGCTCAGGAATGGGACTATTTTATTATATTTTTTCATAGGATACGATAATATAATCGTAGTAGAATTCGTAGGAGGTAGAGAATGCAAAACTGGATAACAGAATTTATGGAGCAGTTCGGTTACCTAGGGATCTTTCTGATGATCGCCTTAGAAAATGTGTTTCCACCGATTCCTTCCGAAGTCATCTTGACGTTCGGCGGTTTTATGACAACGAATACGAATATGACGGTGTTCGGAGTTATTGTGGCTGCAACGATCGGATCGGTCATCGGGGCTGTGATTCTTTACGGCGTGGGGTATTTGCTTCGTGTAGAACGATTAGAGAAGATTGTTGAGCGGTGGGGACATGTTCTTCGCGTGAAAAAAGAGGACATACATAAGGCGAATGCATGGTTTGATAAGTACGGATATTGGACAGTTCTGTTCTGCCGAATGGTCCCGCTAATCCGCAGCTTGATTTCAATTCCTGCCGGCATGGCTCGAATGAAATTTTCTCTGTTTCTGTTGTTTACAACGATTGGAACCGTGATATGGAATACGATCCTTGTTTGCGTAGGTGCGGCAGTAGGAGACAACTGGGAGGATATCGTCAGCTTCATGGATGTATACTCCAATATTGCCTATGCTGTGATCGGAATCGGCGTGATATTGTTCGTTATTCTATATATTCGGAAACGGAGAACCACATAAAAGGAGTTAAACCATGGATATCATTGAATTGTTTAAAGCGCTAGTTCTGGGAATCGTTGAAGGATTAACTGAATTCGCTCCTGTTTCTTCGACGGGACACATGATTATTGTAGATGATATGTGGCTGAAATCAGAACAATTTCTGACTCAATATGTGGCCAATACCTTTAAAGTGATGATTCAGCTAGGTTCGATTCTAGCGACGGTTGTCGTATTTAAGGATCGGTTCATTGATTTGTTAGGGCTTGGTGGGCGCTTGAACAAAACAACGGTAGGTCCTGGCCGTTTAAAGCTGTCACAGGTGATTGTGGGTCTTATCCCTGCTGGAATCTTGGGCGTATTGTTCGAAGATTATATTGATGAGCATTTGTTCTCAACGGAAACGGTGCTCATTGGACTCGTGATTGGCGCCATATTGATGATTGCTGCAGACAGGTTTGGCCCGAAAGAGCCCAAAATTCAAACACTTGACCAGATTACGTATAAACATGCCTTCACGATTGGCTTGGTGCAGTGTTTCTCGCTTTGGCCCGGATTCTCCAGATCTGGAGCAACGATCTCCGGTGGGGTGCTCGCAGGATTAAGCCATCGAACCGCGGCTGATTTCACGTTCATTATGGCGGTTCCGATTATGTTTGGTGCAAGCGCAATATCATTTTATAAGAATCTAGAATATTTCACGCTGGATGCTCTTCCGTTCTTCATTGTAGGCTTTATTAGCGCCTTTGTGTTTGCACTCATTTCGATTCGATTCTTTTTGAAGCTGATTAACCGTATTAAATTAGTTCCATTTGCGATTTATCGAATCGTTCTCGCAGGTGTTATCGCATTGATCTATTTTACCTAATGAAAATATGAAATCCCTACTGAACGGCAGGTTGTTCGCTGTCCGTCCGGTAGGGATTTTTTCGTGATTACATAAGTATAAGACTCCACCAGAGTTGTGGATGCTTTCCTTCTCAAGATGTAAGGCGCGAGATGGAAGAAAAATCATGTCCCGGCATCAGTACATGATCCATCGGGCGACCGTTCAGATCAAAGTATCCTTCCCTTAAGATGAATGATAAGAAGTGAAAAAGGAAGGGTTGATCTGAAATGAATCAACGACAAGGAGAACATTCCCGAAGTGTAAAGCTTTTTGAAGGAGAGAAGTGGCTGGTACTCACCGGATTGCTAGGGTTTGGGCTTGCAGTTGTTTGTGCTGTGTGGGTCATCCTATTCGGGGGAGAAGTGACTCCGGATGGCGATGTTTCAAAGGCATTTTCGTTCAATGCCGCATTAGGTTTGTTCTTGCTGTCCACCGCTGCTATTGTTCCGTTAACTGGACTGGGTAAGCGCGGCAGAGGCGTATTTCGCTGGGGTTACATCATGCTGGCACTATATTCTTATTTTGCAGAGACCGTACAGCATTTTCGAGGGGTGAATCCCAGATTCGTCGAGGACGGCAGCAAGTTCGATTCGGCTGTAGGTAATATTTTTGCTTTTGTTGCCCTGCTGCTCGTTTTGTTTTATCTTGGAATCGCAATTTCATTTTTCCGGAGGAAGACCTATACGAGATGGCCTGGAATGGTACTCGGCATTAGATATGCGATGGCGGCCACATTTTTGTCGTTTGCCGCGGGGATTTGGATATCTGTAAATCAGGGAAGCATTGTCGGCCTTGAAGGGAACATCATCTGGCTTCATGGCCTTGGATTTCATGCCTTGCAGGCGGTACCTTTTGTAGCTTGGTTTGCAGAAAGAAGACCGCTTTCAGCTCAAGTTCGTCAGATATTAATCCATACAACAGGTATCGCATATTTGCTCGGTTTAGTCGTCGTGGGCTGGCAGACTTACTTAGGTTATACAATATTTGAGTGGTCCGCACTGCCGATCACAGCAGCCGTGCTGTTTATCATCGCTTGGATTCCGGTATGGATGATCTTGCGTATGCGTACGGTTCGATCCGGTGGTTTCCAGAGAGGGGTATAACTCTTATTTCATGTGCAGATAGGTGGAAGAAGATACGAATTTAGATGACAAGATGGTCTATTTATTATATCGTATAGCTGATAACGGGCTGTACGATTTTTATTTTGTTAGGAAGTGTTTTGGAGTGTATACGATCATGATGGTAGAGGATGAGCAGCAGCTGCGCAGTATAACGGCTGAATTTTTACGAAGAGAAGGCTACACCGTTTTGGAAGCTGCGAATGGGGAAGAGGCTCTTCGTCTCGCAGCTGCTGTTGATACCGTTCACTTATACGTGCTGGATTGGATGCTCCCTGGGATGGATGGCGTGGAACTTTGCAGGAAAATTAGAGAGCGTACCTATGCGCCAGTTATTTTTTTGACCGCGAAATCGGAAGAACTGGACAAGCTCTCTGTACTAGAATTAGGTGCAGACGATTACTTAACCAAACCCTTCAGCATTCGGGAGCTGGCGGTTCGAATTAAGGTGCTGCTCCGCAGGGCTTACCTTATGGGTGAAACAGAGATTAACGACGGCGTATCGAATGATCAGGACACGATATGGGAGCGAGGGAAACTTCGAATTGATCATGGCCGTTTTGCTGTTTTTGTGCATGAGGAGCAGATGATATTGACGCCAACGGAATTTAAAATACTCTGCGTGCTATGTAAGGTTCCAGGAAGAGTGTACAGCAGACTGCAGCTTCTGGAGCACGCAATGGGAGAAACGTATGCAGGATATGAACGGACAATTGATACCCATATTCGTAACTTGCGAAAAAAACTGGAGCACAATCCAGACGAACCCGAAATGCTGAAGACAGTATTTGGTATCGGTTATAAGTTTGAGGCGATCCAATGAATACAATCAGGCGTTGGTACTGGACGGTGCTGGGAATTCAATTGGTTTTGTCCATTCTTTGCGTTGCTTTGCTGCTTCGCTGGTGTGCTGCAGCAGGCTTTCATCCGCTTATGCGGTGGGAGCTGTGGCTGCTTCTATGCAGCTTGGCCGTTCTATTTGCAGTATTTTTGGAAACCTCTCGAAGAGTGCGCCAATCCATGAGAGACGATATCGAACAATTAAGCCAGCTAACAAGATATCCAGAAGGGATGCCGGCATCCGAGGAGGATGAATGGAAATGGTCAGTCAATCAAATTCGCAAGCTTTGGGAACAGCTGCAGCACAGTTCGGACTTAAAAGAACAAATATTAGCTGATGCCGTTCATGAAATGAGAACTCCGCTGACGGTGATGAAAAGCCGTATAGAAGGTATATTGGAGGAAACGATACCGCTTCAGCCGGAGCAGCTGCTTCCGTTGCACGATGAAGTGACGCGAATGAGCAGGCTTATCTATGATTTGCGTCAGCTTAGCCTTGCTGAATCGGGTCAATTAAAGCTGAACTACAGTTGGTTCCCTGTTGCAGATCTGGTACATAAGGTGATGGAACGTTTTGCAGCGGATATTGAGGAAAAAGGCATTTGTGTGCTTTTAGATATGCAGCAGGTGAAGATATACGGCGATCTTGAGCGACTAGAGCAGGTGTTCATGAACTTAATCGGCAATGCAGTTTTCTACACCCCAGACAATGGGGAAGTAGTAGTGAAAGCCAAAGTGGATCAATACAAGCTTCAGGTTCATATTCGAAATACGGGTGATGGCATTTCACTTGAACATTTACCTTATATTTTTGAACGTTTCTACAGAGCTGACGCATCCAGACAGCGAGGCAGCGGCGGCATGGGCCTAGGTCTTGCTATTGCAAAGCATTACGTAGAGGCACATGATGGATGGATTAGCGTGGACAGTGACCTTGGGAATTATACCGAGTTTCGATTTCACATGCCTTTGTTTCCTTCATCTTGATACTTTCTTAACAACTTCTTCATCAGGTCTGGAAAAGGTTTTGTTAGGATGAGAGCAGTTCGAAAAAGGGAGGAAGCAATTGATGCAGGAAATGTACAACTACACTCATTCAGAAACTGAAACGAATGGATTGATTTACTGCAGGTCGCTTAGCAAGATATACGGCTATGGAGAACATCGGACGGAAGCACTAAAACAGGTCAATGTGAACCTTGCACAGGGCGAAATTACCGCAATCATGGGTCCATCCGGATGCGGAAAAACGACGCTGCTTCAGTGTATATCCGGAATGGACGATCTTACCGAAGGGGAGATATGGTTCCGCGGAAAAGCGGTGCATCGTATGGGGGAAGATGAGAAGGATGCGCTGCGTGCAGAATCGATGGGCTTCGTATTTCAAAACTATAATTTGATTCCGGTGTTGACGGCTGTGGAGAATGTGGAGCTGCCGATGCTGACGAAAGGCTACTCAAGAAAAAAATCAAGATCCATCGCGCTGGACGCACTGGGGAAAGTGGGGTTGTTCGACAGACAGAACCATAAGCCGTCACAAATGTCTGGTGGTCAGCAGCAGCGGGTAGCGCTCGCCAGGGCCATTGTACATAAGCCGCTCATCGTTTGGGCGGATGAACCGACGGGAGCTCTGGACCGTCAAACGTCCGATAAAATGCTTGATTTAATGGATTATCTCAATAAAGAAGAAGGGATGACTTTCGTCATCGTGACTCATGATCCACACGTGGCAGCCCGTGCGGGTCGTATCATCTATATGGACAGCGGCAGCATCATCCATGAAAAACGGACCGTTACGGAACGGTGATGGGGATGAAGTGGATCATTTTGTCGGCTGCACTTATCGTCATTTTATATATTTTGAATTTGATGCAAGGTAAACCTCATCTCGCTCGAATGTCGTTCCGGCATTTATGGACACATCGCCAAAGGACGACACTCGCTGTTATCGGCAGTATGATGGGGATTGCTCTTGTGACGAGCTCATTACAGCTACAGTCCTCGCTATCCCAGAGTATAGATCGTCAGATGGAGCAGGCATTCGGGCCAATCATTGCTGAAATATCAGCAGCTTCGCACGGATTAACTTCCTTCTCCGCCGAGGATGAGAAGCAGCTGCGCTTAGATGTGGATGCAGACGGAGGGGCTGTATATAACGGTTATATTCCTGCCATTATGGGAGAGGTGACTTTGGCATTGCAGGATCAGCAGGGAATACCGAAGGCGGTGGTGCCGAAGACCATGGTCTTTGCTTTCCCTGAAGAGATCTATGCAGTCAATGATGGACCCTTCGTAAGGGAATATGTGGAGCAAATCCGATCCCTGCATCCAGAGCGTGGCGAAGGATGGCTAAGTGAAGCTGCTGCAGCGAATATGGATGTAGCGGTCGGGGACTCCATTCACGTTCGTACAGGTCAAGAGGAGTTTACCGTTCGCATTGGCAAGCTCATACCGGAATCGGGTATGACAGCATATCGGGGAAGCGAGAAAACCCGCTCCTCACTTGTTGTTCATCCAGAGCAGGCAGCTAACTGGTTTACCGTTCCTGACCATGAAGTGAATCGATATTTGTTGCTTGCAAATGAAACAGACGGTATCGATTATGAGGTCGGTTACATGTTGGGATCTGCATGGCAGATGCAATGGACGGCTATGGCTGCGTATGATCATTTGCAGGATACTATGAAACTTATGCCGATTTTTACGATCGCAAGTATAACAGCGGTCTGCATAGGGCTGCTGCTCACCATTAATGTTTTCTATATGCTGGCAGAGGAACGCAAACAGGAAATCGGTGTGCTCAGAGCGATCGGAATGACGCGAGGTGACTTGAAGAAGCTGCTCCTTATGGAAGGGTTCTGGTATGCTTTGCTATCCGGAGTGATCGGTACAGGAGCAGGAATGATATTGTCACACTTCCTGTTAAGACGACTGGGTCGAATGTTCAGTACATTAATGCTGAATGAGAATGGGATCTTGATCGAATATAAAGCTTATGTCCAGCCTTCTATTCTAGCTTTAGGAGTCGCCAGTGGATTTTTGCTGATTCTATTCTGTATGATTTGGGCGAGCCGCCGTGTTAATCAAATGTCTATCGTGGACGCTTTGAAGCCGGAGCAGGTGAATCAGGGGAAGGAGAATAGAACGAAACGAAACGCGGAGCGGAATCGCTTTATTATAGGAATGATATGTGTCGCGGTACTTGCTGGGATCATCGCTTATTCCATGACGGATGATTTTATGGAATCGATTAGTTTTCCTTCCGCCAATCCGCTGCAAATTATGATGTTCTGTTTCTTACTGCTCGTCTTATTGACAGTGACAGTCATGGTCATGCTTCCGTTCATATTGAAGGTGATTTCATTGATCGCATCACCTCTGAACAGATGGAGAGGGATGCTGAATATTGCATTGCGTTACCCGATGCAGTATGAACGAAGAACGATGTTTGTACTGCTTATGTTTTCATTCGTATTGTTTTTAACTTGTTTTTCAGCCGTTTTCGGTAAAACTGCCGGCGGATTTTTTGGACAGTTCGATTCTAGAAACGCCACAGGTGGCTTTGATGCTTATGCCGTCACCACGCAGCAAGCGCCGCCTGGTCAATTGAAAGAACAGCTGCTGCATTCTCCTTTTTGGGATGATGACCAGCCTGAAACTGTAACTATATATAAAAAAGAAATTCCATTTGTTTATAACCAATCGGTGTATGGCATCGATGAAGAGTATGCGGCGCTGCAGAAGCTTCAGCTGCTGGAAGTGGACGCAAGCTTCTCGGATAAGGCAGAGGCGTGGAACACGGTTGCCAAAGAAGCGGATTGGATGATGGTCAGCAGCGTTTTTTTGGATGCGATGGGAATGGATGTGCAAGCAGGGGAGATGCTTCACATCGATCGCGACGGTATCGTGCTGCAGAAGAAAATCGCGGGTGTTGTTGATGTACATGATAATATGTCCAGCTTTCCGGCTGCAAGGGGGATTTGGGTATCCGCTGAGATGTTTGAACAGGAGCAGCTGCTGCTGCAAGGTTCCGAGCGGATGATGTTGTTCCAATGGGCAGACTCTCGTTTAGTAGAAGAGGAGGCTGCAGAAGTGGAGCAAGCACTTACTTCGTTGAATATTTATCCACTTCAGCTGCCGGAAGAAATCAACAGCGATGGTACTGCATTTCTCCGAATGTTCTTTGGATTGTTTGAAGGTTTCAATGCGCTGGCGGCCATTATTGGTATTGCAGGACTCATGATTCTCTTGCTGAGAACGTTTAGAGATCGGCGGCGGCAGTTCGGCATGCTTCGGACGATCGGAATTCCATCGACATATATCAAATGGGCCTTCGTCGTGGAAGGAAGCGTGGTCGCGATCATCGGTATGACATTGGGTGCTGTCGTTGGCAGCTACGGAGGAGCTATAATGGTGCAGGCTTTCATGCAGGATGGTAATACGGAAGTGATTCGCTCTGGCATTGAACTTCCATGGCTGAAAATGGCGCTGTACGAGTTGGGGGCAGTGGTATTAACTATACTGTGCACTTTGATCCCAGCAAAAAAAGCGGAAGCTCAATCTCCTGCTGAAGTCATGAGAACGTTTGATTGAATTTGAAATCTTGCGATCAGTGAGGCTTCACTTTAACCAACCAATTCTTTAGAACAGGTCCTTTAAGAAAAGGCGGCTCCATCATGTGCTGAAGGAAAAATTCCACTTTCCGGGAACTAAGAAGTGCAACAATGGCTGCTGCGATCAACGGGATGGACAGCCACTCCAAGACGGTGTCGAACGTTTCGAAGATATGCAACCTTATGAGAGTTCGAACGATCAATGCATGGAGCAAATACACGTACAATGTTCGTTTTCCCGCATCGGTGATGCGGGATTTTTTGTGTGAGATGAGCGAAAGAACAGCGGCAGACATGAATATTTCCAGCATATACGTTAAGCTGCGTAAACCGATGCCCGAAGCGAAGCTAAGATGATCCTCATGGTAGAAGTCCAAGCCTGTAAGGGATGACAGAACAGCAAAGCTAAAAGACAGCTTGACCGCTGCAAAGCCGAGCGCCATTATGGGAAGAGCTGTCCATCGGATGGCCCTGCTTTTGAAAGCATTGACTGATGAAGGGTGACACGACATTTGATGACCGATCACATAGAAAGGCAGAAAGAACAGCATTTGCGACAAACTCATCCACATCGAATGAAGCGGCAAAAACCCGCTGACTAGACCTATTCCGATAGATGCCGCAACGGGGTGATTCAACTTCTCAATGAAGTGCAGCATGATTCTCCACCCGATGTGACTAAACAGAAACCATAGGAAAGCGTAAGGGATAAAGTATGAATAAACGTCTTTCTGCATTTGAAAAAAAATAAGATCTAAGATACAATATAGACTTTGAAATACAGTATACTGGTAGGCAATGACAGGCAGAATATTTCTTAAGGCTTGTTTGCCTGCAAAGTATCCGGTGACAAACACAAAAAGCGGCATATGAAATGTGAAAACCAAAGTATATATCCCGCCGATCGATTCATGGTTTTTCGCGATCGGCTCCAGCATGTTCATGGTGACGACTAAAAAGATCAATAGACTGCGGAGATTGTACATTCGTGTTTGAGCATCACTCGCATTTGTCAGCATCTGTGTATCTCCTCCGAACATTCAATGATATTAGCATAACAGGGATATTCTATGACGATTGTGAATTAAGTCACAAACTTTCGAGAAATGTTGATGTACAATGGAGATAGGGCACCGTGAAAAATGAAGGAGGGATTGAATCATGACACAGCCTTTTGTTCCGAATGAAGAGAACCCTGGAACGAAAGTAGACGTGAACGAAATTTGGATTCAAATGAAGAGGGAGCATGCTGCCTTAAGCAACGAGTTGGAGGAAATATGCGCGATGTGCGCGAGGTACAAGGAAGAAGATTCGACTCCATATCAAGCGAAGTCGCTGATGGAGAGAATTCGAGATTTTATGGAGGATTACGGTGCGCATCATGAGTGGGAACAGGCGTGGCATGAGCAGCTCTCTGATGTGTATCCACAAGAGACCGCAAGAGAACAGCAAGTGAGAGAAACAGGATATCAGATGATTATGGAACTATGCGAAGAAATGATGCGGAGTATTAAGCAAAAGTTGGTGAAGGAAGAACCGCTGTCACAGGCATTGGCTATTTTGCAGCGACGCGTGGCCGAACAGGAATCCGCTTTTCAATATCGATATCAACCGTAAATGGTCATCATAAAAAAACCGTCCTTTAGGGCGGTTTTTGTGTGTTTTATGGGTATGAATTGGCTTATTTCGTGAAACGGTCTTAGGATGTTATGAGTCATTTTTAGCCATCCCGCAGTTTATGGTATGATAATAGAAGTTTGTATAGATTCGAATACAGCAGTGAGCTGGATGACATCTTTGATGTAAAACAAGAGGAGAAACCATAACAGGATAGGGATGATCTTCGTGGAAAAGAAACCATCGCTTATAACCCATTCACGAAAAAAACAAAAACCTCCGTCAACCAACCGGTCGCGAAGGAAGTTTTTGAAGCTGATGGCGGGCCTCGGTATTTTCGCTGCGGCTAATCCACTCTACGCCTATGCGCTGGAACGAAAATGGCTGCATATAGAACGTATAAAGCTGACCTTTGCGTCGCTTCCGAAGGTATGGAACGGGTTGAAGATCGCACATTTTTCAGATTTTCATCTCGGATTTTTTCAGGAAATCGACCGTTTGCGAACGGTTGTAGAAAAGATCAATCTAGAACAAGCGGATCTGATCTGCTTTACTGGAGACTTCATGGATCACAGCGTTGGTTCTAACGAAGCCAAGACGTATTATGATGAAGCGGTCAGCGTATTGTCTCAGCTCGCGACGAAACAAAGGTTTGCTGTACTGGGAAATCATGATTATGCCATTGGTCCACCTTTCATCACAGACCTTTTCGAGAAGGCTGGATTTCAAATGATGACGAATCGATCCATCCTCTTAACTAAAAATGATGTGCCAATTAAGATCGTCGGCTTGGACGATGGACTAAACGGCCGTCCTGAACCCATGCATGCGTGGGGAATGGTGCCTGAAGCAGAGTTCACCATATTTCTGATGCATGAACCGGATTTCGGAGACTACGTAGGACGAAATCCGTGGCAGCTGCAGCTCTCCGGACATAGTCATGGCGGGCAAATCCGCATCCCTCTGATAGGCGCGCTAGTGGTGCCGCCGTTAGGGCGTAAATATATCGATCATTTATACAGGATAGATGATGATAAATATGTATTCACCACTCGGGGCGTCGGGACGACGAAGCTTCCTTTGCGATATCTATGCCGCCCGGAGATAGCGGTCATCGAGTTATATTCGGGAGAAGGGAAGAGTTAGGCGTGAAGCGGTTAACGGTAATTGAGCCTTATGATCCAAACTGGAGCCTATTATATGCAGCGGAAGAACGGCTGCTTCGCAGCTTGCTGGGACAAGAATTGACGGCTATACATCATATCGGAAGTACTTCTGTTCCAGCGATCGGCTTTGCTAAGCCGATCATTGATATATTGGCCGAAGTCAAGGATATAACCTTTATCGACTTATACGATGAGGAGCTTTCGCTTAACGGTTATACTGCTAGAGGCGAGAACGGTATAGCCGGGCGAAGGTATTTTACGAAGGGCGGCGCCGATCGGTCACATCATCTGCACATCTTCCAGACAGGAGATATGCACGCTAGAAACCATCTGCTCTTCAAGCAGTACTTGACCGCACACCCTGAGGAAGCAGATGCTTATGGAAAGCTGAAGCTGGAGCTGGCAGAGAAGTATCCGGATGACGTAAAACAATATCAGGAGGCTAAAGAAAGCTTTACTGCAAAAATTCTTGATCGTGCCATAGCTTGGGGAGGGAATCGAATTGATCATTAAAGTTGAGGGATCTCTATGTTAAAAGCAGCGATAGTTTCGGATACCCATATTCCTTCCCCGAGGGCGAAATCACTGCCAGGATGGCTAGTCAGCATTTTAGAACAATCTGATGTCATCCTTCATCTTGGTGACTTTAATACGATGGAGGTTGTAAGGCAGCTGGAAGCTTTCGCTCCGATTTACGGAGTGTACGGCAACAACGATGATGAAGAAGTGGTGTCTTATTTTCCTGAACGAAAGTCAATAGAGCTGGAAGGCATTCGTATTGGACTCATCCATGGGCATGGCAAAAGTCGAACAACGGAAACGAGGGCATGGGATGCATTTGCTAGTGAACAGCCGGACATCATTATGTTTGGCCATTCTCACATTCCGCTGGATAAGATAAGAGACGGCATTCGTTTGTTTAACCCCGGCTCACCTACCGACAAGCGGAGACAGCCCCAATACTCCTGTGGGATTCTTAAGATTGACAATGGACAATTTCAATTGGAACACATATACAGCAAGGAGAAATGAACATGCGTCGAGCAGTGATCGTTAGCGGTGGAAGCGTATCTCCATCGATGAAAAACTTGATCCAGCCGAATGATCTTCTCATTGGAGCGGATCGGGGAGCCTTATGGCTCATTGAGCAGGGATATAAACCGGAGATCGCCATTGGGGATTTCGACTCGGTTTTGCCGGAACAGATGGAAAGCATTAGGGAACGAAGCGGGCGATTGGTAGAATGCGATCCTGTATGGAAGGACTATACGGATACGGAGATGGCGTTCGAGACAGCACTATCTATTGGACCCTCTAGTATCATGATGCTAGGAGTGCTTGGGACACGGCTCGATCACAGTTTGGCGAATATTCATTTGTTGAAGAAAGCGCTGGAAGCGGAGATCCCTTGTAAAATTACAGATGAACATAACCAGATTCAATTGACTCGCGGAATGCTGCGAATCTCGCAAGACGGCTACAAATATGTTACGCTGCTGCCGCTCACGACGAAGGTGACGGGAATTACGCTAACTGGCTTTAAATATCCGCTCAACGACGCGGAAATAGAGATGGGTCAATCTATCGGTGTTAGCAATGAGCTGTTGGAAGAGTTGGGTACGATTAACATCAGAGACGGTCTGCTCCTTGTGATTCAAAGCAAGGACTAAGAGATAGGTTCCTGCAAGATCAATCTACATAGCCTAAGAAATAACGTGGCTTTGAATGGATGAGGGGTATCTTTCAGCTAATGTTTGACCGGATGATCAGCCAAATAGCGAAGCCGGTAGCCGTTCATGGCCGTATGGCCCAGCTCCTTCGTAAGTCCATTGTTTGCCCATGCGCCAACGATCGCACCAATTCCCGGCAGCAGTTGAAGCATTTTGCGAAAATCAATGGAATCCCGGTACTCCTGTTGAAAGGTTTCCCACTCCGGCTCGGTCACGGGCGGAGCATCATAGCGAGTTAGCCGATCCTTCCAGCTGCATATAATTTCATAGCTGATTCTTCTTGTTTCATTGCTAGAGAACGCAAGTTGGAACAAATACAGGATAAATACTCTTTCTGCATAACTTCTCGTGTCATAACCGTATATATGTGCGATCTCGAACAGAAGATTCATTTTTATCGCTAGAAAAGCAGGGAAATCCGCCAAACCGAGCAAAATCCCTCCTGCACCCGTAGCTGCGCCTTCTGCAACCGCGATTTTACGGTATTTGTCCATAAATTCGATGGCTTTCTGATCTCGTTCATACAGGGACGCCTCTTTAATAACGGGGTTTTTAGGAATGAATTTAGCTCCGGTCAGTACGCTTTTCACGGTCACCTTCACGGCTGAGGTGATGGCTTGCTGTGCTTTTTTGGGAATGGCTTGATTCATTTTCATGCTCATTTGCTTGGATGCTTTAAAGAGGAAGCCTTTTTCCTCGAACAACGATTTTTCCCATTCCGCAAGTTCCCTCTTAACCCTTCCTTCATAATAATCTTCAAAATGATCCATATCGCGGCTCCCTTCACAGCCTGGAAAAAAAGGCCGGCCATTTATTTGTAGGTACATACGTGCTATGATGGTTAAAGTTTCAATCGGGAAGGAGACACAGCAAATGATACCTTACAGTCATACATGGCCGTACGAGCTGATTATGGGAGATTATTATTTTTTGGAATGTCCTTCCTGTGGAAGCGAACGAGTGCTGCTTCCGCTGAAGAAAAAGAACGTCCGAGAAATTCAAACCGGCAAAAAATATTGGATGGTGCTGCCTTGCTGCAGTACGCGTTTCTATATTACAGAAATCGATGATGATTATATATTGGCGGATATCCCGCTAAGAAAAAACAATTAATATGTACTGCTGAGTATGTATTGGGCTCGTTCTGAGCGAATGACAAGTTGGTGGTGCAGCGGCTGCACTTCAAAGCTTCCTTCCAGAGGGATCACGTAAATATCTCCCGGCAGCTCTGTCGTTACCATCTGTGCAGTGGCAGATCCGTCAATCGCGGCAGAGCCGTGCAAGTATATGGCTTGGTCTGATAAATAGCTGTCAACATTATGGGGATCCAGTGCTCCAGCAGTTGCTTTGCTCAGTTCCATTACGACGATATCGAGATCTTGATCTTCTCTTTTTTGAATTTGAATGGTTTGTCCTTGATGACTTTCGCACCATTCTATTATGGTATTTATGGAATGCATGGATTGAACCTCCTGAGATTCACTTTGATATGACTGAAACAGTCCAATAATAACGTAACCAGCATGCAAGTAAATTATGCCAAAATCGTCTATGTTTTATTTTTTTACAATCATTGTTTTACTGGAAGAAAGGTAGATCGACATCATGAGCTCCACCCTCTTAACTCCTTTTCGTTTTCGTATTTAATTATCGCGGTCATCATTACCAGTCTTGAGACCCAGCATCGGAGGGTGGGGCATCGGTCACATTCATCCATACAGTATGTTTATACTTCTTGGGAGCATGTACTTTATTTTTGCAGGTTTAGGCTTTGTCAGCCGTGAACAAAAGAGGATCATGAAAGGAGAGGCATTGCAACATGATTCAGTACGGTTCTAGTAAAGTGAATGAACTGGTCATCGAGAACTTGATTCCTTCGGTGGATTTTCGCAATGAACATTTTGTGGATATCCGCTGCAAGCTTACGCTGAAGACGGGACCAATTCCTAAAGGAACCACCGAATTAAGCGCACTTGTTATCTGTATGAGAGATGGCACAATCATCGAGATCGTTCCTCAAGACGAAGATTGTGACTGCGAATTTCAATTTACTTTGAACGAAAAGGAACAGATTCGCAGACTCATTCATGAGCATCCGGTTTTCAGGCGGATTTGGACGGCAACACCGAAGCAGTAATGATGTATATTGAGCACAAATAGTATCATCCTTTATTATAGGGATAGACATCAGCGGAAATGAGTGATATAGATTGACGGTTAAAATAATTACCGATGGCAGCGCAGATTTACCTAAGGATCTTGCCACAGCACTTAACATTAAGGTGGTTCCGTTGACGGTGCAGTTTGAGGATGCGGTCATGAGCTCTGACATCGAAAACAGCGAATTTTATGATCGTATGAAAAAATCGGCAGTGTTGCCGAAAACCTCAAGCCCTTCACCTCATCAATTTTATGAAGCGATGAAAGAGCAAGGAGAGCATGAACACGTGTTAGTCCTTACTTTGACTTCACAGCTCAGCAGTACACATCAACATGCTTTGATGGCTCGTGATATGCTCTTAGAGGAAGGGAACAAGACTCGCGTTGAAGTGATTGATTCGAAAACGGCATCTGCGGGCTTAGGATTGATCGCTCTGCACGCAGCCAAGCTGGCAGGTCAAAGGATGCCACTGGATCAAATTAAAACATTTGTCATCGAGCAAATTAAACAAACACGCACTCATTTTTTCTTAGATACATTGGAAAATGTCATCAAAGGCGGCCGTCTGGATAAAGTGAAGGGGAAAATCGCCTCAATGCTGAATATTAAGCTGCTGATGCGTGCCAGTGAAGAAGGCCAAATCGAAGTGATGGATAAATTCCGCGGTACGCAAAATGCGATTAAACGAATGGTCGAAAAAATAGGGGAGAAGAAAATCGACTTTGAGAAGGCGGTTCTGGCGATTGCCCACAGCAATGATGAGAGCAAGGCGCAACAAGTGTTAGAGATGATTAAAAGCAAGTATCCGTTTAAGGAGGTTGTTTTCTCGGAGATGGGACCGGTGATCGGTACTTATGCGGGAGAAGGCGGCATATTGATTGCTTATTGATATCTTTTCATTAAGAAGACAGAACTGTATGTTGGGTTCTGTCTTTATGCTTTTTTGGGAAAAAAATGAAGAGTCGATATTAATCATCAGTTATAAAAAAATGAATCTGGGGTTACACTCTGAGCTGCACTTTAGAAGAAAGTGATCGAGTAGATGTTCCCCAGATTCATTTTTCTGTTCACGCGTTTACAAATGGCATTGGAAGCACGTACCACAAGACGGAGAAGAAGTGACATATACTTCCGGCCAGCACGAAGGTGTGCCAAATGGCGTGATGATAAGGGACGCGCCGCCATACGTAGAAGATGGAGCCGACCGTGTACAGCACGCCGCCAGCCACAAGCCATGCGATTCCTGCAGGAGGAACGTTCGCCTGCAGCGGTTCGAAGCCGAATACGATCATCCATCCCATGGCGATATAAAGCAGCGTGGATAAAATAATAAATTTTTTGACGAAAAAGATTTTGAAAATAATCCCGGCTATCGTTAATCCACAGATGATGCCGAATAGCGTCCACCCCAGCGTCCCTCTTAGCGAAACGAGCAGGAACGGGGTATAGGTTCCGGCAATAAAGACGTAGATGGCGGAATGATCCAAAATTTCAAAGACATTTTTGGCCTTCCCTTTCGGAAGACTGTGCACCAAGGTGGAGCACAAGTATAAGAGCACCATCGAAGCGCCGAATACGGTAAAACTGACGACATGCCAAGTATCTCCGTACAAGCTCGAATATACGATCAACAGGACTAAAGCGGCAATACTGAGCAGCGCACCGATGCCGTGACTAATAGCGTTCGCGATTTCCTCACGCAAGTTGTATTCCATCGTTGAATCACCTCATTTGTTTACTTCTTCTATTGTAATACATGGAAGGGCGAGATACCAACTTTTTCAGACTCCAAATGCTGAGAAGAGTGAGGACAGGTATGATGCAATGAAGGATATTGGAATGGAAACGATGTGGGCTGGTTATCCTAGCCACGTAGGGAGGTGACTGTTATATGCCGCACAACAAGAGTGAATCGTTGAATGAGCGGGAAAGACGTGATTCCATGCAGGAAGAGGCGACAACGTTAAAACCGGATAAACAGAAGGAATTCCCCCCCAGCTTAAATCAAATCAGCAAGCACCGGAATCGATAACTCGCCGAGAGGCGGGTTTTTTATCGTTACATAAGGAGCAGCTGTAAATTATGTTGAATTATACGCTCGATCGCTTCGGTCTCATGTGCTTTTTTCTCGTTTAATCTGGCGATGGCGGCGGCGATTTGGAAGTGAAGAAAACTCTGAGGATCGTAGCCTGACAACTGAAGATAAGCATCAATATAGTTTTTACAGAATGACAGGGCTAGTTGCTCCGGGAATCCGGATACTTTCAATAGAACCGTCGTCAAAGCCACATCCGCTAACGGGTGATATATCTTCCCATTGTTCCAGTCTATCACGACATCCTGTTCTTCCGAGCGAAGAACGTTCAGCGGATGGAAGTCAAAGTGGCACAGAGCTTTTATATCAGATCGAGAGGATAGGAACGAGAGGAGCTTGCTCTTTTGCATATCGCTTAGCAGGCTGCAGTGTGCTATATATCCGTTCAGCTGCTCTTCTGGTGAGGGGAGATCAGGCAGTGGACTTTGATGAATTTCAGCATGAAGCCTTGCAAACTGCTCAGCCCAAGCTTTCATCTTTGACGGATCGTTCATGATGATGAAGCCGAATGAATTGCCGCTGATCCGTTCATAAATAATGCCGATTCTGTCTTGATATTGGATAAGCTGCTTGGGTTTCGCAATACGAAGCGGGGTTCGCATAATCTGCTGGGATACATGGAATTCCTGGCGGGCGCTGTCCTCATATCCTTGCTTAAACAGCTTTAGGCAATCCCCGTTCGTCCACTCAAAAACTTCCGCGGTGGCACCTTGTCCGATGACGGCTAGTTCGTTCATCAAAATTCAATTCCCCTTTCTTTCGAAAGCAATTACACTCATCGTATATCATTGCCGTTGGCTTGTAAATGTGAAAAGAAGAGCATATTTGAATTAGGATGATGCAGAGCAATTCTTTGCGTTCCCTTGAATTCAAAATGTAATGAGGATATATTTAAAACAACGAACAAGAAAGGAAGATGAGCGTTTGCACAAGCTATTGGTGATGTTTACGGGCGGTACGATCGGTTCAAAAACGGCGGATCAAATTATTGACGTAGAGTCCTCGTCATATTTTATCCTTGATTTGTACAAGCAGCTGACGGAGCATCGGGATGACATTGAATTTCACACGATCCAGCCTATGAATCAACTGAGCGAGAACCTACATCCGCATCATTGGAAGCAAATGCATCAAGCTCTACAGCAAGCTGATTGGTCCAGTTACGATGGCGTCATTATTACGCATGGTTCGGATACGCTGGCGTATACGTCTGCTGCATTCAGCATGATGTTTGCGGATTCAAGTGTTCCCATCATCCTCATTGCAGGCAATTATCCGCTCGACCATGAGAGGAGCAATGGGCTGCTCAACTTTACGCATGCAGTAGAATTCATTTGTAAGACATCTCTTCCTGGAGTGTTTACCATATACGAGAATCGTGACGGGCAGAGTCAGATTCATCTCGCTTCTCGCATTCAACAGTGCAGGCATTTTACCGATGATTTCGAAAGTACATATAATGAGCCTTTCGGCGTGATGACAGCCTCTCATTTTCAGTGGAATGACTACGATCTTAATCCTTCTATAGAGCAATTGAAACATTGGCAGTACCGCAGGCAAGTCGTTTCATCGTGGATGACAGAACCGGATTTCACATCCGATATTGTGTTCTTAAGACCGTATCCCGGCTTTCAAGCGAGATACATACAATGGGGAGACAAGAAGCCGAAAGCTGTCCTGCTGGATACGTACCATTCCGGTACCGGGAGCATACGTGCTGACGAGGGACAATCGTACGCGGATCTCGTACGCCGCTGCGTGCAAGAGCAAATTCCGGTGTATCTGGTACCGATTAAAAATCCGAACGGTGCATTGTATTCATCGACTAGCGAGCTGATTGATTATGGTGCGGTTCCTATGGAGAATATTTCGGCTGAATGCGCGCTAGTGAAGCTGATGCACTCTTACGGGACGCTCGCGAAAGAGAAGATCGAGTCATATCTGAACACGGAGCTGTTCTTTGAGCATCATCAGTTGAATCATAGAGTGGAGACGTAAAAAGGGGAGGAGAACGGATGATCCGCATTCAAAATCTTGCAAAACGCATCAACAATCAATCGATACTCAGACATATTGATTTTCAAGTGTTTAAAGGGGAGTTGGTCACCATCATCGGTCCAAGCGGGAGCGGCAAAACGCTTTTGCTGGAATGCTTGACGATGAATACGCTGTGGCATGACGGAAGCTATAATTTGAACGGAAAGGATCTTACGCCGAATACATACCGAGCGAAAAGAATACTCAAGAAAGAAATCGCTTACTTGAAAGATACTTTAGGATTGAATCCCAATAAAACTTCACTCCAAAATGTAAAGGATGGAGTGAAGGAGGCCAAGCCGATCTGGGGAAGGTTGTTCGGTACCTCAC
The DNA here is from genome assembly GCF_042658665.1 of Marinicrinis lubricantis. Taxonomy (NCBI): domain Bacteria; kingdom Bacillati; phylum Bacillota; class Bacilli; order Caryophanales; family Paenibacillaceae; genus Marinicrinis; species Marinicrinis lubricantis. Next base: position 65,097 of record NZ_JBHSQV010000032.1, on the reverse strand, counting down.
AGGATGCGCATATGGAAGCAATGGATATTTTGGAAAAGCTCGGTTTATTGGATTTAGCCCACAAGAAAGTCAACAAGCTGAGCGGGGGAGAGCAGCAGCGCGTAGCGATTGCTAAAGCGACCGCGAAGGGGGCGACGATTATCATAGCCGACGAACCCGTTTCGGGGCTGGATCCTCTGCGAGCAAGGCAGGTCATTGAGGATTTCAAAAACATGACGGAACGGGCCAATATTACGTTGATCTGTACGCTGCACAGGCTGGAGCTTGCGGAAAAATTCGCAGATCGAATCATTGGTATGAAGGACGGAAGAATTGTCGTGGAAGCGGTAGGCCGAAGGCTGACCGAGGAAGAACGAAATTCGATTTTTGATTAATGGTCGCCCCAATATTTTGAAACCCGTCTAGGATTCATGGTACGATACATGGGGAGCCTTGCTTATTCCAAGCCAAAATGAACTGAAATCGAAAGAGGAGGTTTGTTTATGCACTTGACGTATCTTGGTCACTCTTGCATACTGCTCGAGTCGGAAGGGAAACGAGTCATCATTGATCCCTTTCTGACAGGGAATCCTCACTGTCCATTCAAGCCAGAGGAATTGAAGGTTGATGCGATTTTCCTTACACACGCACATGACGACCATTTCGGCGACAGCATTGAAATCGCGAAGCAGTCCGATTGCCTCATCGTAGCCGTGAATGAACTGGCGATTTACTGTCAGCAGCGCGGTGTGAAAGCGCATCCTATGAATCCGGGCGGAACCTTTGAGACCGCAGGCTTCACGGTAAAGATGACCCAGGCATTTCACAGTTCTTCTTTAAATGTCGACGGGCAATTGCTATACGCTGGTCAACCTGTGGGCTTGCTGGTTACTGCTGGCGGTAAGACGCTATATCATGCCGGGGATACGTGCTTATTCAGCGATATGAAAATGATCGGAGAGCTTCATGAAATTGACGCCGCAGCGCTGCCCATCGGAGATAATTTCACCATGGGCCCAAAAGATGCCTTGATTGCGGCGGAATGGATCGGTGCAGAGCATGTCATCCCGCTGCACTATAATACGTTCCCAGTCATTGAGCAGGATGCTGCAGCCTTCGCCCGAGAGGTCGAAAGAAAAGGGATGAAGGGGCACGCGATGAGCATCGGCGACGAGCTTACCATATAAAACAGTAAGCGGAGGGGAAACCCTCCGCTTCGTCATTGTTGTGTTATGACATGATGTCACGTGTTATATGATTACCAACCACGTTCGTACTGCTTTGGTCCCTGCAATGGTACGCCAAGCTGTTTGGCGGCTGTACGAGGCCAGTATGGGTCTCTGAGCAGCTCACGGGCGATAAACACTAAATCTGCTCTTCCGTTCTGAACAATTTCTTCCGCATGAGCGGGTTCTGTAATTAACCCAACGGCCCCGGTCATGATCCCTGTATGCCTTATACGCTCTGCAAATGGAACTTGATATCCGGGGTAAGTGTGGATGGAAGCGGGAACGACAGCACCGGAGCTGCAATCAATGAGATCGACGCCCTGTTGTTTCATGGACTGCGCGTATTGCACGTAATCCTCGGCCGTGAGGCCATCTGGATGATAATCCGAAGCGGATATCCGCACGAATAAGGCACCGTCCCATACGCTGCGTACTTCGTCAATGACTTGTTTTAGCAGCAAGTAACGTCCTTCGGCAGTTCCGCCGTACTCATCCGTACGTTGGTTAGATAACGGGGATAGGAATTCATTGATTAAATATCCGTGCGCAGCATGAATTTCTATACAATCAAATCCAGCTTTCTTCGCTCGCAGTGCGGCGGATCGAAATGAAGAAATGACGTGCTGAATATCTTCCTTCGTCATTTCCTTCGGCGTTTTACTTTTTTCATTGAATGGAATGGCCGAAGGGGCATAGATGGTCCCTTCAAGGTTAGCCTTTCTTCCCGCATGGGCCAGTTGAATGCCGATTTTCGCTCCGTACAAATGAGCTTGACGGGTTAATTCCGTCAGACCTTCCAGCTGATCGTCTTCCCATATACCAAGATCTTGGGGAGAGATTCGTCCTTCCGGTACAACGGCAGTGGCTTCAACGACGATTAAGCCGACCTGTCCAACTGCACGAGTAGTATAGTGTACCAAATGCCAATCCGTCACTTTACCGTCCTGTGCTTCTGCAGAATACATGCACATCGGCGACATAACGATTCGATTTTTCAAAGTCATGGGACCGATGGTAATCGGTGAAAACAATGAAGACATGTTGTCGTTCCTCCTTATGTGTTCTGTTCCGTCTTATATTAGCAACGGGGTCTTGTCCGCCTGACGGATACATACGTTCATCGCCAGTCCAAATCGGTGACACGTTCCATAATTAGACCATGGCTTAACTCTATTAAAGCAAAAACAAAGGCCAGGAATCAATTCGATCATGACATACTTCATCTTGAAACTTAGTCACCGCTTACGGTATGGTTATGGGATAAGAGCTGAATTTATTTCTTTCATACAGGGGGAAGCTTCTAATGATTCGAGTGCTGTTTGTATGCTTGGGCAATATATGTCGTTCACCGATGGCAGAGGCGGTGATGCGCCATAAAGTAAAGGAGGCAGGTCTCGAACATGCGGTCACAGTTGATTCCGCAGGCACCGGAGATTGGCATATTGGTAAGCCTCCGCATGCGGGAACGAGAAATATATTAGATCAGAACAAGGTGCCATACGATGGAATCCGTGCAAGGCAAGTAACGGCAATGGATGCAGACCGATTTGATTATATTATTGCCATGGATACTCAAAACGCAAAGGATATTTCGCGGATATTTGGCGGACAGAGAGCCCATGTGATCAGGCTGCTGGATTTGCTTGTCGAAGAAACGAGCAAAGACGTACCGGATCCGTACTATACTGGGAATTTCGAGCTTGTGTATCGCTTGATTGACGACGCATGTGATCGGTTGCTCAGCAAAATTCGCCAGGATCACCAGCTATAGACCAGCCGCAATGATATCTAATAGGCGAGAACCCTTTTTGTCCGTGAACTAGACGTCTAACCATTCCCCTAGTCCGTTTTCACATACTATAACATTGTATTGAAATTCAATTTTGAGTGGGAGGAATGAAAATGGGTTACGGTGGCGGTTACGGATACGGATCAGGATTTGCTTTCGTACTCGTATTGTTTATTCTGTTAGTCATTATCCTGGGTGCTGGCTTCGTCATCTAATTGGATCAGAAGGGCGCTTCTTCGTGAAGCGTCCTTCGCTGTTTACTCATGATGATTGCATGAATCTGCACCGGAGAACGGTTCACAAAAATGAATAAATACGGTAATATACTTTGAGGCGAATACAACGGAATACGTGAAAGTATAGTGAAGGAAGGCGACAAGCAATGGAAAAGATCACCATCATGACAGACAGCACATCGGATTTGGACATTACTTACGTAGAATCGCAACAAATTCGAATTTTACCGCTGTATGTAACGATCGGGGACCGTACATATAAAGATCGCATCGAGCTGAATGGCGCGGGTGTTTTTGAACAAGTGGAACGGACAGGCAGCATGCCGAAAACTTCAGCAGTTCCGCCTGCAGATTATATGCAAGCATTTGAAGAAGAAGTCTCCAAAGGGAACCAAGTGATTTATATCGGCTTATCCTCTAAGCTCTCTTCCAGCTTTCAAAATGCTTATCTCGCTGCACAAGAGTTTCCGGAAGGGTCTGTCGAAGTCGTTGATTCTAAAAACTTATCGACGGGCATCGGAATTCTTGTTACTGAAGCCGTTCGTATGCGGGAAAAAGGCGAAAGTGCTGCAACGATCGCGGAGAAATTGATACAGCTGACGGAAAAGGTTCATGTGGAATTCGTCATTGAGACGCTGGAGTATTTGCACAAAGGCGGAAGATTAAGCGGCTTGCAGAAATTCCTCGGAAGCATGTTGAAAATTCATCCGCTCATTCAGGTAGCGGACGGCCAAATGTTCATGGCCGATAAATTGAGAGGAAGCCGTAAAAAGACGATGCAAAGTCTGCTTGACCGCGCTGTAGCGGACAAAGAGCATATCTCTGATGCGGCGATCTTCGTGACGCATGCGGTCATGAAGGAAGAGGCGGAGTGGCTCAGGGAGCAGCTTTCTTCACAAGGCTTGACGAATCCGATCTACATTACGGAGGCGGGAAGCGTCATATCCAGCCATTGCGGTCCTCATACGATAGGAATCATATATTTGAAAAAATAAACGTAAAGACAAGTGGAGCTTTCAAATGAAGAGCCACTTGTCTTTTATGTTGAGATTACTTTTTCAATTGTTTTATCATTTCAGGAACAGCCTCGAATAAATCTCCGACGATGCCGTAATCGGCGATTTTAAAGATCGGCGCTTCGGGATCTTTATTGATCGCAACAATCACCTTGGACTGGCTCATCCCTGCCAAATGCTGAATTGCACCGCTAATTCCGCAGGCGATGTAAAGGTCGGGAGTTACGACTTTCCCTGTTTGCCCGATTTGAAGACTATAATCGCAGTAACCTGCATCGCATGCGCCGCGAGAAGCACCTATCGCACCATCCACCACTTCGGCTAATTCTGCCAGCGGAACGAATCCTTCTTTACTTTTTACGCCTCTGCCTCCGGAGATGACGATACGGGCTTCCGATAAATCCTTTGCACCTGTATTGCGCTGCTCAACCCCGGTGAGTATGGATTTTGCCCGAGATAGATCTGGCGAGACAGCGATCAACTCGGGTGTCCCCAAGCCTGATTGAGATACAGCTGCCGGGAAATTGTTGGGGCGAACGGTGAGCACCCATGGATAAGCTTGAAAAGCCCGCGTCTCAAACGCTTTTCCGGTATAAATCGGCCTGGTGAAAAGCCATTCCTTCTGTTCATCCGGTTCCATGTGGATGACATCTGAGATTTGACCTGATTGGAGTAGCTCTGCAGTAAGAGGTGCTAAATCTTTACCTGCCGCGGTATGTCCGAAAATAACGACATCGGGATTCACTTGGGAAACGATCTCCTGCAGTGCTGTGAAATAAGCATCGGAGCGGTAGTGCTCTAGTTCTGTGGAATCCGCAACATAGAGATGATCTATGCCAATTCCTTCGAAAGCAGAAATATAACCTTTCGTATTAAAACCGATGAGTGCAGCGGAGAGCGTATCACCGTCCTGCATCATACGTGAAGCGGCATGAACTGCTTCGAAGGTGACCTGTCTGAGCTTGCCGGCTTTCGTCTCCGCCACGACGAGAATTTGTTTGCTCACTTCAAGTTCCTCCTTAGATTTGTAAATTTTGATCTTCTCTCAGAAGCCGTATTAATTGTTTCACCTGCTCATGCAGCTCTCCTTCGAGTCGTTTCCCAGTCTGCCTTGAAGCGGGAAGTTTTCGTTCGATGACGATCGTTTTCGGTTTAAGGTTTTCATCGGGTATCCCGAGATCCTGAGGAGTAATGACAGTTAACGGCTTTTTCTTCGCCTTCATAATGTTTGGCAGGGAAGGGTAGCGCGGTTCATTCAGTCCCTGTTGTGCGGTAAACAGCGCTGGAAGCTGCACTTTCACTTTCTCCGTATCCCCTTCGGAATCTCGTTCTGCGAGGACGAGTCGCTCCTGCAGCTGGAAGCTGACGATGGCGGAGACATGAGGGATGCCCAGCCGATAAGCTGTTCGCAGAGCGACCTGCCCCCCTCCGGCGTCGACCGAGAAGTGACCTGCCCAAATGAGATCGTAAGAGATCGATTGAAGATATTTAGAGAGCACCGCTGCGATCACGCTTTCATCCGCGTCCTCGTCGATATCCGCCATGCGTACGGCCTCATCCGCTCCCATAGCCAGCGCTGTACGCAAAGCTTCTTCGCTTCGATCGGCACCGGCAGTAACAACGGTAACCTTGCCTCCAAGCTCCTCTTTCGTCCGAATGGCCTGTTCCAAAGCGTACTCGTCATAAGGATTTATTATATATTTCATCCCATCCGCAGCGATTTGACCATCGGCCAAAGGAATCTTTTCCTCAGTATCAAACGTTTGCTTGAGCAGCACGACAATGTTCATATGCATCCTCCTTCGAAGCTGTCAATCCGTTCAGAAAAAAACGCAATGTCGGTTCGGAAAGCGCTGTGAGCGGATACTTCTGGCCGCCGATCAGCCAAGAAGTGACCGCTTCATCCAGAGCGCCGAAGAGCAGTGAACGGAGCAGCTTAATATTGATATGGGGGTGAAAATGTCCTTGATGAATTCCTTTTTGCAGAATGCCTTCAATGAGCAATATATACGGCTTCAGCGCTATCCCGATTTCCTTCCTCAGCTGCATAGAGCTTTGTCTCAGTTCAATTTGAGTCACGACCGCGAAAGCCGGATCCGACTCCATTTCTTTGAAATGAAGATCGCAAATGATTTTTAACGCTTCAACAGCCGAAGCGTCGGGCTTGAGCGATTCTTTAAATTTGCCAACTAACTCGCCTAGACGTGCACGAAACAGCGAAACTAAAATATCTTCTTTATTTTTGAAATATAAGTAAATCGTACCGTCAGCAACACCGGCTGCTTTCGCGATATCCGAAATTCTTGCTTTATGGAAGCCCTTTTCAGAAAAGACCCGCAGTGCACCGCTTAAAATCAGTCGATCTTTTTCCCCTGTATTTCGCATGGATTCCCTCCTCTCCGCAGAAGCTGCGTCTCAGATCATGTATAGCCTATTTCTACAGTTCGTACTGAATGAGGATTCATTCATTTTGTGTGATACTCCATCATATGATGAAGGTGTGGAGGATTATGAGCATGATTCGATCGTAGAGGAAAGGAGCGGATAAGTTTTAGCGGCGAACTTTTATGAAAGCGATTACAACTTGTCCGGTGACGACGAAAGGAGGCGAGGGATTGTTGTGGGGCACTTGGATCCATCTTATCCTGTTTGTTATCGTTACCTGCACGGCATGTTTCTGGTTTATTCAAGTGATCAGCCGCAGATTGGCGTATATTCGGCTTGGAAATGCAGTGAAGCTTGAGGGCAGCTGGCGCGGCAGATGGAAAAAAGCTGTCATTCAGACCTTCGGTCAAACGAAGCTGCTGAAGGACCGAAAGAGCGGGATGATGCATGCGGTGATGTTTTATGGATTTATCATTTTACAGTTTGGCGCACTCGATCTCATATGGAGAGGGGTGTTCCAACGAGGACTGCCGCTGCCGGCTTATGGATGGTTTGAGCTGATGCAGGAGCTTACTGTGGTTTTGATTTTGATTGCGGTGGGGTACGCGGGATTCCGCAGATACGCGGAACAGCTTACGCGTTTGAAGAGGGGCTGGAAACCGAGTATTGTTCTGTTTTTTATTTTCTTCTTGATGCTGTCCGTCCTGCTGACCCTCGCATTTGATCATGCACGGCATGGTGATGCTTACAGCATGATGAAACCATTGACGAGCGGATTGAGCAGTCTGACGGACGAGTGGCCGAATGTGGCAGTTGAAGCCGGTTTTTATGCAAGCTGGTGGGCTCATTTGCTTATATTATTCAGCTTTTTAATTTATGTTCCCCAGTCCAAGCATTTTCACTTAATTACCGCACCGGTGAATTTGCTGCTGGGAAGACAAGGACCTGTCGGCGTTCCGGCAAGGATCGATTTTGAGGATGAATCGCTGGAAGCATACGGCGTCGGCAAAGTGGAGGATTTTAGCCAGAAGCAGCTGCTTGATCTATATGCCTGCGTGGAATGCGGGCGCTGCACGAATGTATGTCCGGCTTCGGGTACAGGCAAGTGGTTGTCGCCGATGCACATGATTGTGAAGCTGAGAGATCATTTAACGGAAAAAGGGGCTGCCATCACCTCCAAGTCACCCTGGGTGCCGGCCTTCGCCCATTCGTTCGCCTCAGTTCACCGATTTAAACCGCAAGCAGGGGAGCACCGCTTGAATGCGTTTCAGCCTGCGCCTGTTACTAGCATTCAAGCTACGATGCAAGCACAGTCCCAAGCTTGGATTCAGGAAGAAGAGAATATTCAGTCCCTGGATTTGATCGGAGATGTGATGGCTCCTGAGGAAATATGGGCGTGTACGACCTGCAGAAATTGCGAGGATCAATGTCCGGTCGACAATGAACACGTGGATAAAATCATTGATTTGCGCAGGCACTTGGTCCTGATGCAGGGAGAGCTGCCTTCCGATACGCAGCGGGCGATGACGAATATTGAACGGCAGGGCAATCCTTGGGGAATGAACCGGAACGACCGTTTCCAGTGGGCGCAGGACTTGGCGAAGGATGATGATTTCCCTGCAATTCATACGGTGAAGGAGCTGCCGGAATTTGAATATTTATGGTTCGTCGGTTCCATGGGTTCGTATGATAATCGCAGCCGGAGCATCTCGAAGAGCTTTGCCCGCATTTTACAGCGGGGCGGCGTATCCTTTGCCGTGCTTGGAAACGAGGAACCCAGCTCGGGCGACACGGTGCGCAGGTTAGGCAACGAGTATTTGTTCCAAGAGATCTGCCTGCAAAATATCGAATTGTTCCAGTCTTACGGTGTGAAAAAAATCGTAACCTGCTGCCCGCATACGTACAACATACTGAAAAATGAATATCCGCAGTTCGGACTCGAAGCAGAAGTGTACCATCATACCGAGCTAATCTGGAAGCTGATCCAGGATGAACGAATCCGTATGTCCCATCCTGTTCAGGAAACGTTGACATATCACGATTCCTGTTACTTGGGAAGATATAACGGCGTGTATGAGACGCCCAGGCGCATATTGAATGCAGTGCCGGGATTGCGTTTGACGGAAATGGAGCGGAACCGTTCGAACGGCATGTGCTGCGGTGCAGGAGGCGGCATGATGTGGACAGAGGAAAAACGAGGAAAACGGGTGAACATCGCGCGAACGGAACAAGCGTTGGAAACTGCACCAACGATGATCGGCTCAGCATGTCCTTACTGCTTAACGATGCTGGAGGATGGGACGAAGCAGCTCGACCGTGACGATACGGTGAGAGTAAAGGATATCGCTGAAATAGTAGAGATGTCGATGTTTGGGACATAAGGAATATGAAGCAAGAAGGAGGCTGTAACATGTCAGCCGTACAAATTGATCGTGCCGCAGTCATTGGCGCGGGCGTGATGGGAGCGGCCATTGCAGGTCACCTCGCAGGTGCAGGCATTCGCTGCCTGCTGCTCGATGTGGTTCCGCATCAACTTCTTCCGGATGAAGAACGCAAAGGGCTAACAATTTCGCATTCAGCGGTTCGAAACCGCCTGGCGGAGCAAGGAAAGCAGCGGCTAGTCCGTATGAACCCAGCCCCACTGTATGATGCGCGTTTCATCCATCGGATCGAGACGGGCAACGTAGAGGATGATTGGGAGCGGCTTTCTGAGATGGACTGGATCATTGAAGCGGTCGTGGAGAGACTGGATGTGAAGCAGCAGCTGCTGAGCAGGCTCGAACAGGTTTGGAAGCCTGGGACGATTGTTTCCAGCAACACTTCGGGTGTATCTATTCAGGAGATGAGCAAGTCGTGCTCTCCATCGTTTAGGCAGCATTTTATGGGGACGCACTTCTTTAATCCGCCGAGATATATGAAGCTGTTGGAAATCATACCAGGCGATATGACGGATTCATCGCTGGTGCAAGATATGAAACAATTTTGTGAGAAAAGACTGGGGAAAGGTGTCGTCATTGCCAAGGACACGCCAAATTTTATTGCCAACCGAATCGGTACGTACGGCCTCATGATGACTGTGCAGGAAATGGTAAGCCACGGGTATACCATCGAGGAGGTAGATGCTGTTACGGGGCCAGCTCTTGGTAGGCCGAAGAGCGCGACATTCCGAACGCTCGATTTAGTCGGTCTGGATACGTTTTTGCATGTAGCCGGCAATGTAAGGGATCGGGCATTAGACGAAAGCGAGCGCAGAGCGTTTGACATTCCTGAGCTGCTGCAAAAAATGGTCGATCAAGGATGGCTTGGGGAGAAAAGCGGATCTGGATTTTATCAAAAGGTAAAAGGTGCTTCAGGCAGTGTCATTAAGACACTGGATTTACAGACGATGCAGTATCGGGAGCGTCAACATCCAGTTTCCTCTTCACTGCAGGCAGCGAAACAGGCGAAAGGTACGGCAAGCAAAATAAAGGCACTGCTTGGGGGGAGCGATAAATATTCGAAGCTGGCGTGGGATGTCCTCAAGCATGTTCTCGTATATGCTGCAGAGAAACTGGGAGAAATTGCGGACCGAATTGAGGACATCGATCAATCGATGAAGTGGGGCTTCAACTGGGAGCTCGGGCCCTTCGAAATATGGGATGCCATCGGAGTAGAACCATCGGTTCGGCGGATGGAGCAGGAAGGGTTAAAGGTGCCGGATTGGGTGAAAGAACGTCTTGAAGCGGGGACGGCAGCGTTTTACCGGGAATTGGAAGGTGCACTGCAGGTTGCTGAAGGAAAAGGATATAGGCCTCTGGACACGCCGCCCGAATGGATCCATCTGCCGCGTCTAAAGCGCAGCGGCGGCGTCATTCTCGGAAACAGCGGAGCCAGTCTGCTTGATATCGGTGATGATGTTGCCTGTCTGGAATTTCACTCCCCGAACAATGCCATCGGTGCGGATATCTTATCGATGATTCAGCAAAGCGTAGACATTGTCGAGAAAGACTACGCCGGACTTGTTATCGCCAATCAAGGCCGGAACTTTTGCGTTGGCGCGAACATCATGCTGCTTCTGATGGAGGCGCAGGATGAGGAATGGGATGAGGTAGATCGCATTATTCGTTATTTCCAGGATACGATGACGAAATTGAAATACTGCAAGCGGCCTGTTGTCGCTGCGCCGCATCGGATGACTCTGGGAGGCGGCGTAGAGGTATGTTTGCCTTCGGATCGTACCGTTTTTGCGGCGGAGACATACTTCGGCTTGGTTGAAACCGGTGTAGGTCTCATCCCAGCTGGCGGAGGCTGCAAGGAAATGCTGCGCAGAATGTCCGATCTAGCTGGCCTGGAGCAGGATTTGACCCCCCAGCTCCAATCACTGTTCGAGACGATAGCGATGGCTAAAGTTTCTTCGAGCGGGTTCGATGCGGCGAATTTAGGCTATGCCAGACCGACAGATCGTGTCGTGATGCAGCAGGAGCGCCAAATCTATGAAGCGAAGCAGTCTGTGCTTGAGCTTAACCGTGCCGGCTATTCGCAACCGTACCCGGCGATGATCCGTGTTACCGGTGAGAACGGAGCTGCACTGCTGAAGGCGGCGGTTCAGACGATGCTGAGGGGCGGATATATTAGTGAACACGATGCGTTGATCGCAAGCAAGCTTGCAGCGGTACTCAGCGGCGGTGCGGTCGGGGAAAATACAATGGTTAGCGAGCAGCATATTTTGGATTTGGAGCGGGAGGCGTTCTTAAGTCTGTGCGGAGAGCCAAAGACGCAACAGCGTATGCAGCACATGCTGTCTAAAGGCAAGCCGCTGCGAAATTAATAGGAGGATGAGGGGAGATTTCGTATGCAGGAAGCAGTAATTGTGGCGGCCGTCAGAACCCCCGTAGGCAGAGCAAAGAAAGGAATGTTTCAGCAGACACGTGCGGAGGATTTGGGGAAAGCTGTTCTTCAGGCTGTGCTGGAGCGAGCGCCAGGAGTTCAAGGTGAGCAAATGGATGATGTCATTTTAGGCTGCGCGATGCCCGAAGGCGAACAAGGCATGAACGTCGCCCGAATCATTTCAATGTATGCTGGCCTGCCTTCTAGTGTACCTGCGATGACGGTCAATCGCTTTTGCTCCTCTGGCCTGCAGTCGATAGCTCTGGCAGCAGAACGAATTATGCTTGGTTCCGCGGAGATGATCATCGCCGGAGGGGTGGAAAGCATGAGTCATGTGCCGATGACCGGCTTCAAGCTGTCACCGCATCCGGTTATATTGGAACATATGCCTGAGCTGTATATGACAATGGGCCACACAGCGGAAGAAGTGGCCGGACGTTTTGGAATTACCCGAGAGGAGCAGGATGCATTCGCTTTATCCAGTCACCAAAAGGCAGCTGAGGCGCTATTCAGAGGGTCCTTTCGTGATGAGATCGTTCCGGTTGAGGTTGTGAACAAAGGCTTTAACGAGACAAGAGGAGCCTGGTCGGAGCGAAAAGTATTGACTCAAGACGAAGGGGTTCGCTTTGATACTTCCATCGAATCGTTGTCCAGATTAAAGCCTGTGTTTAGCCGCGGAGGAACGGTTACCGCAGGGAATTCTTCACAGATGAGCGACGGAGCAGCGGCTGTGCTGGTGATGAGCCGCAGAAAGGCTGAAGAATTACAGCTGACGCCGATTGCCGCCTTCCGTTCGTTTGCACTGGCTGGCGTGGACCCGGAGATCATGGGGGTCGGACCCGTGAAGGCCATTCCTAATGCATTGAAGATGGCGGGAGTAAATTTAGATCAAATCGATCTGTTTGAGATCAACGAAGCTTTCGCTTCGCAATGTCTTCATATCACCAAGGAGCTGTCACTCCCAGCAGAGCGGGTCAATGTCAACGGGGGGGCGATTGCTTTAGGCCATCCGTTAGGCTGTACCGGCACGAAACTGTCCGTGTCGTTGATTCATGAATTGCGCAGAAGAGGCGGCGGCTTAGGTGTGGTATCGATGTGTATTGGCGGCGGCATGGGGGCAGCAGGCGTATTTGAAGTATACGGAGATGGAAAAGCGCAGAAAGGGAGCGGTATGAATGAATAAGGCAGGAATCGTCGGCGGTGAATTTCTGTTGACGGAGGATCAGCTGGATCGCATCGTGACCCCGGAGGATTTTACGGACGAACAGCACATGTTCGCTGAGACGACGAAGGATTTTGTACAGCGGGAAGTGCTGCCTCATGATGAACAGATCGAAAAGCTGGATTATGAGCTGACGGTTAAACTTATGCGGAAAGCTGGAGAGCTTGGTTTATTAAGCGCCGACATTCCCGAAGCTTACGGCGGCTTGGAACTTGATAAAGTGAGCTCCACCTTGATCAATGAATCGCTCTCCAGAGCTTCTTCATTCGCCTTGTCGATCGGAGCTCATGTCGGGATTGGAACGCTGCCGATCGTTTTCTTCGGCAATGAACAGCAGAAGCAGAAATATTTGCCGCTCCTGGCCACAGGAGAGAAAATTGCTGCTTATTGTTTGACGGAGCCTGCCTCCGGATCGGATGCACTTGGGGCTAAAACGACGGCCGTGCTGTCTTCAGACGGAAGACATTATGTGCTGAACGGCTCGAAGCTGTATATTACGAACGCGGGATTTGCGGATATATTCATCGTCTATGCCAAGGTGGACGGGAAACATTTCAGCGCTTTTATTGTCGAGAGGGGCATGCCGGGCTTTAGTATGGGTCCGGAGGAGAAGAAGATGGGAATCAAGGGCTCCTCGACGCGGCCGCTGTTTTTCGAGGATGTCGAAGTACCGGCTGAAAATTTGCTTTGGGAGGAAGGGAAAGGACATCTCATCGCTTTCAATATTCTCAATATTGGCAGATTCAAGCTGGCTGCGGGGTGCTTGGGCGGAGCCAAAGAAGCGATTGAGCTGTCCGCAAAATACGCCAATACGAGAACTCAATTTGGAAAGCCGATCTCCTCGTTCCCGCTCATACGCCAGAAGCTGGCAGATATGAATGTACGCACCTATGTGATGGAGAGCATGGTGTACCGCACCTCCGGCTATATCGACCAAATGCTGCGCCAGCTGCCGGGCCAAGACGGAATTAGTTATGCGAAAGGTATTGCCGAATATGCGCTGGAATGCTCGATCAACAAAGTGTTTGCGACCGAAGCGCTGGATTTCGTGGCGGATGAAGGAGTACAAATCCATGGTGGCTATGGATATATACAAGAATATAAGATTGAACGTGTATATCGAGATTCTCGCATCAACCGCATATTTGAAGGTACCAATGAAATCAACCGACTATTAATTCCCGGTATGCTGATGAAAAAAGCAATGAAGGGTGAACTGGCTCTGCTGGACAAAATACAGCAGCTTCAGGAAGAACTGCTGCAGTGGATGCCGCCTTATGAAATGGAAAGCGGCGAGGAATGGATCGCGTATTTTGTTCAGTCCGCGAAAAACTTGTTTTTATACTGCGGCGGCCTTGCGGTTCAGACGCTTGGAACAAAGCTGGAAGAGGAACAGAACATACTGGCCCTGCTCGCGGATATGATGATACGCGTATACGCCATGGAAAGTGCATGGCTTCGGACGAAGAAGCAGCTGGAGGCTCATGGCAAGCCAAAAGCGGTACCGTATTTGGAAATGACACAGGTTTATGCCGAGGAGGCGTTTGAAGAGATGCATCGGCTTTGTAAAACGGCTATCAGTGCTTTAGCGAAAGGAGATACGCTGAGAACGCACTTATCCATATTGAAAAAATGCACACGTTACACGCCTTCCAATTTGCTCGCGACGAAAAAAAGCATTGCGGATCGTGTCCTCTCGAGCGAGAGATATATCGTATAGTGAAAAGCCGAAAAGGCCTAATCGGGTGAGGAGGGTTGTTCATGAGCAGCTCGAACATTTGGCTGGATCATTATCCCTACGAAGTGAAGCCTACTTACGAATACCCGAACCAAAATGTCGCTCAATTTTTAGTGGACACGGCACAGCGGTACCCCGCAAGACATGCCGCCATTTTTTTCGATACATCGTTGACGTATGAACAATTGCTGGATTCAGCTTACCGCTTTGCCAATTATTTAGTGGATGGCTGCCGATTCAAGGCGGGTGATCGCATGGCGATCATGCTGCCTAATTGCCCTCAAATGCTCATCAGCTATTTCGGCACCCTGCTGGCTGGCGGCATTGTAGTGATGACGAATCCGCTGTATACCGAGGACGAATTAACGCATCAGCTTAATGATTCCGAAGCATCGTATTTAGTAACGCTCGATTTGTTGACTGAGAAAGTGCTTCGGGTTCAGCCGCGTACTTCATTGAGGAAGGTTGTCTTCACTTCGCTAAAAGAGTATTTGCCTTTCCCGAAAAACATATTGTACCCTTTAAAGATGCGTAAGGAAGGCATTCGCCTGAAGAAAGATTACGGGCCGAAAACACTGCCCTTCTCGAATATGCTGTGGCAATCGACTCCGCGGGCTGTCATCTATGAGGTGAATGCAGAAGAGGATTTGGCTTTGCTTCAGTATACGGGGGGAACGACAGGTACGCCGAAGGGTGTCATGCTGACTCACCGTAACTTGATTTCGAACACACTGCAAAGTGTTCATTGGAGCTACGGTGCTAAACCGGGCGAAGAGGTTTATTTGGCCGCACTGCCTTGTTTCCATGTGTTCGGCTTGACGGTACTCTTGAATAAGTCCGTCTATACCGGGGGAACACTTTTGCTCATCCCCAAGTTTGAACCCGATGTCATACTGGAGACGATTCGCAAGTATAAGCCAACGATTTTTCCGGGTGCACCTACGATGTATATTGCCCTGATCCATCATCCGCGAATAAGAAAGTATGATTTATCTTCCATTAATATATGTATCAGCGGATCAGCACCTCTTCCCCAAGAAGTGCAGGAACAATTCGAGGCATTAACGGGCGGTAAGCTGATTGAAGGCTATGGATTGACAGAGGCATCTCCCGTAACTCACGCTAACAACATATGGGAGAAAAGAAAAAATGGGACGATCGGAATACCCTTTCCGGATACGGAAGCCAAAGTCGTCCACCCGGAAACTGGAGAAGCTGTACAAATTGGTGAAATCGGTGAACTGGTTGTGAAAGGTCCTCAAATCATGAAAGGCTATTGGAAGAAGCCGATGGAGACGGCAAAGGTTCTTAGGGACGGCTGGCTATTCACTGGAGATTTGGCTACAATGGATAAAGAAGGTTTCTTTTCGATCGTGGATCGCAAGAAGGATATGATTATTGCCGGCGGATTCAATGTGTATCCGAGGGAGGTAGAAGAGGTGCTTTACGCTCACCCAGCAGTGCTGGAGGCTGCCGTCATTGGAGTTCCAGATGCTTACCGTGGAGAGACGGTGAAAGCATTCATCGTGGTTCAAGCGGACCATCAGGCAGATGAGCAGGAGCTGGATCGCTGGTGCAGACGAAAGCTCGCCGCGTATAAAGTGCCTAGAGTGTATGAATTTAGAGATGTCCTGCCCAAAACGATGGTAGGCAAAGTGCTTAAGAGAGCATTAGTTGAGCAAAAAACGCAGCAACAATCAGATGGGGGATAGCATGACTAAGCAAAACGATCAAGGAATTTCAAAAAACGAACCGATTCGTATTGAACAGATGGATATTGAGGCAATGGAGCAATGGGCGTCTTCTACGTTCTGGGGCTACATCGGATGCAAGTTAAAGCATGCGGACAAGCGAAGTGCAACACTTTATCTCGAAATAGAACCTCATCATTTGAACGTCATGGGCATTCTGCATGGCGGAGTGATCTCGACTTTAATAGACAATTGTATGGGGATTGCAGCTATGATGGCTCGTCCGGGTGAAAAGGTTGTGACCAGTCATCTCAATTTGCATTTTCTCGCGCAGGCGGAAGGCAGTGAAATTTGGACCTATGCGAATATCGTTCATGAGACGCGCAAAAGTCTTACGATCGAGGCTCAGGTGAAAGACAAGGATGGCAGACGGCTTGCCATGGCAACCGGCACGTTCCGTTCCGTAGGACCTCTGGTAAAGTAATCCCATAATCTTAACACATAAGCAGGGCGCCATAACCGGGCGGCCTGTTATTTGTGCAGGTCTTCATTATTTTTATGAAAATGAAATGTAAATGTGCAAATAGGATTGAAGAATGAAATAAGTTGATAGATAATAGAGTTTGTGAACAATTTGTTAACTTTTTTTGCAGTGCACCGAATCTATACAATTGTTGCCCTAGGATGTAATGGTTCTTAGATGCGGACATGACGAACCACCGGCCCCTTGGTCGGTTTTTAAATATAAAGATTCTATCTTTGACACATGCCACATATAATCAACAATTGTCAAGGGAATCGATCGGTATTTGCGTCTGCATGAAGGCGCATCAACAAGAAGACGGGAAGTGATTGGAAGATGAAAGGTAAGAAGCTGCTGCGGGATCATATCCGGGCTCATTGGCCTTACTACGCTGTGGCAGTCACTATCATGGCTGCGGCAAACATCATCTATGCTTTTTTCCCCAGGGTCCTAGGGCAATTTACCGACGAGCTTGAGCTTCAAGGTTTAACAGAGCAATCGGTAGTCAAGTACAGCCTGCTGCTCTTGGCGATCGGTGTCGGGTATGGTTTATTTTTTGGAATCGGGCAGTATATTAATCATCGGATGGGCCGCTATTTTGAATTTAATACACGACAAAAGCTGTTTCGACATTTCACAGTGCTTAGTGAAGATTATTTCTCCAGAAACGGAAAAGGAAAAATGCTCAGCTACGTCATGAACGATGTAACCTCCGTTCGTGAATCGATTGCCAACGGTGTGAATCAGATGACGAATGCCTCGATATTACTGATCAGTGTCATAGTAATGATCTCGATCAGCGGCATTCCCTTCTCATTACTCGCGATCAGTGTAGCTCCGCTGCTTTCCATTCCTTTTCTGGTTATTTATTTTGGGCCGAGGATTCGCGAACGCTCCAAGAATGTTCAAGAATCGCTAGCGGTGATGACCGAATCGGCAGAGGAACAGTTCGGCGGCATTAAAGTGACAAAAACGTTCGCCACGGAGCAGATTGCACATGAACGGTTCAGCGAAACCGTAGATCGCATACGCGCGAATCAGCTTCGACTCGTTAAGGCTACCTCCTTGTTTCAATCGGTGCTTCCATTTGTCGGAGCGATGTCAATGGTCGTCGCTATTACGTATGGCGGGATATTAGTGAGCAGGTCGGCGCTCTCCCTCGGGGATTTCGTAGCCATCACATTGTATTTGCGAATGATTATGCAACCGCTTCAACAAATTGGGAATGTCATTAATACGATTCAACGGTCGCGTGCTTCATTGGATCGTTTGAATCGTCTTTTATCCGAAGTGCCGGATATTCGCGAAGCTGCTGAGGCCACTCCTCTGCAGCCAGCGGCAACAGATATCGAAATTCATGGTCTGTCATTTCAATATCCTGGGGCAAATAGGCCATCGCTGCAGGATATTCATATTAGCATCAAAGCAGGCAGCACGCTGGGGATTATCGGAAAAACCGGAAGCGGAAAAACCACTTTAATGAAGCTGCTGCTGCGTGTGTACGATGCCCCTGAGCATACGATAATGATCGGAGGCAAAGATATACGCCAAATTACACTAGAGTCGCTTCGTTCTCAAATTGCCTATGTCCCGCAGGATGGTTTTCTGTTTAGTACAACTATTCGCGACAATATTGCTTTCTATGATCGGAAAGCATCTATGGAAAGGGTAGAGGAGGCTGCAAAGCATGCCGAGATCTACGAAAATATCGTAGGTTTTCCAAAAGGCTTCGAGACTCGCTTAGGGGAGAGAGGACTTACCTTGTCGGGCGGTCAACGACAGCGTACGAGTCTTGCCCGAGGCATGATCAAGAATGCGCCGATACTCATCATGGACGACAGTGTCAGTGCAGTTGACGCGGTGACAGAAACGAAAATCATATCGAACTTGAAGAAGCTGCGTCAAGGAAAAACCACGCTCCTGATCGCACATCGAATTAGTGCGGTGAAGCACGCTGATGAAATTATTGTGCTTGATGATGGGCGTATCACAGAACGAGGTACCCATGAAGAGCTTCTTCGACTTGGCGGTTACTATGCTTCTCTGCACAGCATTCAGGAAGGAGATGACAGCATTGAGCAGCAAGGTGGATAATTCAGAAAGGGTAGACAGACGTAAAGCGTTTCGAGCCATGCTTGCTTATGCAAAGCCCCATCGTTACGTATTTATGACCAGCTTTTTCTGTACATTTTTTGCGATTGCAGCGGATTTGCTGCAGCCGTACCTGGTTAAAATCGCAATTGATGAGAACTTGATTACCGGTGAACATGGGACTGCCAAAATCGTCTTCATCGGAGCGATATATTTGCTCCTTGCCATCATCGCATTTATATTCTCTTATTTACAGGCCAATTTGCTGCAGCGGGCAGGCCAAAGCATTGTGGGCCAGCTCAGGAAAGATTTATTCAAGCATATTTCAAAGCAGTCGATGTCGTTCTTTGATCGCAATTCCATCGGCAGTCTGGTAACGAATGAATCGAGCGACACGGAAACGATCAATCAGTTCTTTACGTCCGTTCTGCTTAGTCTTGTTCGCGATGGCTTATCCATCATTTTAATCATCGGCTTCATGTTTTATTTGGATGTGCAGCTGGCTCTGTATTGTCTCATTTTATTTCCTATCATTACATTGATTGCAGCAGCCTTCCGCTCAACACTCCGTTCGGTATATCAACGCAGCAGGGCACAGCTGTCGCGCTGTATTGCTTTCGTGGCCGAGAACTTGGCGGGGATGAGTCTCATTCAATCGTTTCATCAGGAGAAGGAGCAGCAGGAACGATTCACAGAGCAAAATAAGGCCTATTTAAAGGAAAATTTGCGAGAAGTGCGTACATCGATTATGTTCAATCGTACATTTGATATATTGGGCAACGTTTCGATTGCCGTCGTCGTATGGTTAGGCGGAAGAGCAGTGCTGGATCATTCGCTGGAGTTTGGGGTGTTGTATGCCTTTATCAGTTACATACGTCAATTTTTCCAACCGATCAACCAAATTACACAGCAGTGGAATACATTGCAATCGACAATCGTATCTGTCGAGCGATTGTGGCGAATTTTCTCCGTGGAGCCGGAGGTTCAAGATCCGAAGCCGGAAATAACGATGAACAAACCGATTGAGAATATTCAAGGGCGCGTTGATTTTAACCATATTCGCTTCTCCTATACGAAAGGGGAAGAAGTGCTTCACGACCTCGATCTCCATATTAGACCGGGGGAGTTCGTAGGCATTGTGGGAACGACAGGTGCAGGAAAGAGCTCGCTTGTCAATTTGTTGGCCAGGTTCTACGATGTCGATGAAGGCAATGTCCAAATTGACGGCATTGATGTCCGAAGACTGCCGCAGGATGCACTGCACCAGGTTGTCGGACTTGTCCAGCAGGACCCTTTCCTTTACTCAGGGAGTATATTGGATAACGTCAGGCTGTTCCGTGAGGATATTTCTCGCGAGGATGTCATTCGAGCCTGTACGTTCGTTGGTGCGGATGGAATGATTCGAAGATTGTCAGAAGGCTATGACACCGTCGTATCTGAAAGGGGAAGCGGATTGTCGGCGGGAGAGCGGCAGCTGATCTCCTTCGCGCGGATTATTGTGTTCCGGCCGAAGATTCTCATTTTAGATGAAGCGACCGCCAATTTAGATTCACATACGGAAAGACTCATTCAGAATGCTCTGGCGAAGGTGTCAAAAGGAAGGACGACCCTAGTTATAGCTCATCGTCTCTCGACTATTCGCTCAGCGGACCGGATTATTGTGATGCGTAACGGCTATATCGTGGAAGAAGGAAATCATGAAGCGCTTATGAAACGGAATGGATATTACGCTGAGCTGCACAGGCATTCTCGCAGAGGGCATAATATGGAGAGGTGGAAGCCGCAGCTCCAGTAAAGCTGGTGGCGGTTGAAGTATTCCTTAGATGGGCAGAATCGTACTAAATAGAAATGTGCATGAAGGATCGTGAATAAATATGAATCCGGCAGCGAAATGGATGATCATAGGCGGCATTGTACTCGTTATATTAGGCGTGCTGTGGCAGCTGGGGCTCAAAAATGTGCCCCTCGGCCGGCTTCCAGGGGATATCCGAATAGAGAAGGAGAACGTCCGGTTTTATTTTCCGATTACGACCTCGATCATGATCAGCATCATCGTCTCGCTGCTTTATTATCTCGTCCAAATTTTCAAAAAATAAAACATTTTTCCGAGAAATTTCGCTTTGCTTTATCCCATTTATTATATGGTACAATAAGGACAATGACTGTGATTCCAAAGAGACGAAATAGAGACAATGGATAGTGAGGGATCGGAATGGAGAATGTAGGCCTTGTGCTGGAAGGCGGAGGGATGAAAGGAGTTTACACCGGGGGCGTATTGGATTGGTTTATGGAACAACAGATTTATTTTCCTTATGTGATTGGCGTGTCCGCCGGAGCGTGCAACGCATCGTCTTACCTTTCCCGTCAACCAGGTAGAAACCGGAAGGTATCGATCAACTATGTGAACGATCCTCGTTATTTCAGCTACAGAAACCTGCTGCGAGAAGGCGGCATGTTCGGAATTAGCTTCTTGTTTGATAAGCTTCCGAAAGAGATGGAGCCTTTTGATTATGATACGTTTCGAAGCAGCAACGAGCGGTTCGTCGTCGTAACGACAGATGCGTATACAGGGGAACCAGTCTACTTTGAACACCAAGAAGTGAAGCGAATCGATTGCGATATCATGGAGGCGATTAAGGCATCGATGAGTCTGCCATTTATCTCAAAAGCGGTACGGATTGGTGACCAGCTGTTGTTTGACGGCGGAGTTTCGGACCCTATTCCTGTAGAGAAGGCGCTGCAGGACGGGAATCAGAAAGTCGTTGTGGTGCTGACCAAGGATGAAAGCTACCGTATAAAGCCTTTTACGAAGCAGCGCATGGCGAAAATGATTTACCCGAAATATAAAGGTCTGGTTCAGGCGCTGATTCGAAGAGCAGAAGTTTATAATCGGACGATGGACCTCATTCAGCAGCTTGAACAAGAAGGTAAGGTGTTTGTTATACGTCCTTCCCGTAAAGTGGAAGTAGGGCGTATCGACAAAGATCAACCCAAATTGGAGCAATTGTATGAGCAAGGCTATGAAGATGCGAAAAGCCTGAGCGACCAAATGTTGAAGTGGATACACAGCAGCGTCGCTCCTGTGATGAGCAGTTGAATAAGATAACGTCCCCCCCCTTCGATTCCATTTGTGGAGTTGGAGGGGGGTATTTACATGTCAATATTTTGATTTGTTAATAATAACCAATGGATAATTGTTCTATTAACATCTTGTAAAAATATTGGTTGACGTTAAAAACCGCGCATTATATCATAAATCATATACTTCTGCGCCGCTTTAACCCTTTAAATCTTTGGTTCTTTTAGGCGTAAAAAAACAATTTTCATACAAGATGGGGGACGATGTGATGAAAAGAGGACTTATCATCATGATGGTATGTTTCTTGACGGTTTTCTTAGCTGCTTGCGGCGGGGGAAACACAAACAATGCGAACAATGCAGGAAACTCGGCAAACCAGCCTGTTAACGGCACTGCGAATGAAGGTCAGGACGAAACGGTTTATAAAGTAGGCGTCGCCCAACTGCTTGAGCATCCATCCTTGGATTCTTCCCGCGAAGGCTTCATTCAAGCACTGAAAGATGCTGGCATTGAAGAAGGTGTGAATTTAGAGCTTGATTATCAAAATGCGCAGAACGACCCAACGATGAGTGCGACGATTGCACAAAAATTTGCTGGACAAGATTTAGATCTCGTCCTTGGCATCGCGACCCCGATTGCACAGGCGTTGAAGCAGCAAGTAAAAGAGACCCCGGTATTATTTACATCGGTGACCGATCCTTTAGGTGCTGGACTCGTTGAAAATCTTGAGCAGCCTGAGAGCAATGTGACGGGGATGTCTGACACGCATCCTGAAGAAATCGAAGAAATGATGAAATTTATTTCTGAGCAGTTTCCTGAGATTAAAACGATCGGTGTCATTATTAATCAGAGTGAGCAAAACTCTTTAGTCGCCGTGGAGAGAGCGGAGAAAGAGCTGGAAGCCTTGGGCATTAAGCTGGAAAGAGCCAATATTACGAACAGCAGCGAAGTAAAGCAGGCTGCCGATTCGCTGGCCGGTAAAGTCGATGCGTTCTTTACTACGAAGGACAATACAGTCATCTCGGCGTTGGAAGCCATTGTACAGGTAGCGAACGATAAAGACATTCCGATCTTTACAAATGAAAAGGACTCTCTTGCACGGGGTGGCGTTGCTACGTTCAGTGTAGATTATTTTGAAATTGGTTATGCAACGGGTGAAATGGCAGTCGAAATATTGAAGAATGGCAAAGCGCCTTCGGAAGTGCCTGTTCAATTCCCGGAAAATCTTGATCTGGTTGTGAACCTGAAATACGCCAAAGAGCAGGGTGTTGAATTCAGTGATGAGCTGCTGCAGACGCTGAAGCCGGAAAATATCATTGAATAACATCACGGAGAGTGACTGTGTACTGCGGTCACTCTTTACTTCTTAGAAGGAGGAAACTTATGTTTGACGCATTGTTAAATGCATTTAACGGCTCCGTAGAACAAGGATTGCTTTATGCATTCATGGCTCTCGGTGTATATATTTCGTTTCGTATTTTGGACTTTCCCGATTTGACCGTTGACGGAAGCTTTACGACGGGTGCTGCAGTAGCCGCAGTCTTGATGACGAATGGTTATTCGCCTTATATCGCTACTTTCGGAGGATTTTTGGCTGGTTGTGCTGCCGGAGCAGTTACCGGATTATTGCATACGAAAGGGAAAATTAACAATCTGTTGTCTGGTATTTTAATGATGATTGCCTTGTATTCGATTAACCTGAAAATCATGGGTCAAGCGAATACTCCGCTTTTTGGTCAAGATACGATTATTAGTTATATTCCTGAATCAGCACTGATATGGGTAATGGGCGTTGTCGTCATTATCGCGAAGTTGCTTTTGGATTGGTTTCTTCATACAGAAGTCGGCATGGCGCTTCGAGCAACTGGGGATAATCCGAAGATGATCCGCAGCTTTGGAGTAAATACCGATACGACGATTATTACAGGCATCAGCTTGTCTAACGGCCTCGTCGCGTTGTCCGGAGCGCTGGTTGCTCAATACCAAGGCTTCGCCGATCTGCAAATGGGTGTCGGGATGATTGTCATCGGCCTTGCTTCTGTCATTATCGGTGAAGCGCTGTTTGGATTGAAGACGGTATTTCGCACGACCTTGGCCGTGGTGCTTGGCGCGATCGTATATCGTTTCGTATTGGCACTGGCACTGGAATACAATATGGATCCGGCATATATGAAGCTGATTACGGCGTTAATAGTCATCATAGCTTTGACCATACCGAGAATTCGTAAATCGATACAGCAAAAGAAAGTAGCAGCTGAACGCGGCCGTCAATTGAGCAGTACAGCAGGCGACTCGATTCAAAAAGGAGGCGGGATCCGTGCTTAAACTTCAGCAGATTACTAAATTGTTCAATCCGAGCACGCTGGACGAGAAGCTTGCCTTGTCACAAGTGGACCTTGAGCTTCAGCCGGGAGACTTCGTGACCGTAATTGGCAGCAACGGAGCCGGTAAATCGACCCTAATGAATGTGATTTCCGGCGTTTTGCAGCCGGATATTGGAACGGTGGAGATTGACGGCAATAAGGTAAGCACGTTGGGGGAGCACACTCGCAGCCGCTGGATTGGCCGTGTGTTCCAGGATCCTATGGCGGGAACGGCACCGCATATGACGATCGCTGAGAATTTGTCTATTGCCTATTTACGCGGGAGAAGGAGAAAGCTGAGCCTTGGTTTAACATCGCGGAAGAAGGCTTATTTCCAGGAGCAATTGCAGCGAATAGGGATCGGCTTGGAAAATCGTCTGAATGCGAAAGTAGGGCTGCTGTCCGGTGGTGAGCGTCCAGGCACTCAGCCTGCTCATGGCTACCTTTACAGAGCCCAAGATCTTGCTTCTCGATGAACATACAGCAGCACTTGACCCTTCGCGTGCAGAGTTGATTACGGATTTGACGGAGCGGATCGTTAAAGAATTTCAATTAACGACATTAATGGTTACGCATAATATGCAGCAGGCCATTCGATTAGGTAATCGATTGATTATGATGGATAAAGGGAAGATCATTTTAGACGTGCCGCCTGAGAAAAAGAAAAATCTCGGTGTTGATGATCTACTGAAGGAATTTGAATCGATACGGGGCGAAAAATTGGCTGACGAGCGATTAATGCTCGGCTAATGAACCATCGGTCTTGCAGAAAACAGGCAGAAATGCCTGTTTTTTGATTTGTATAATGATACAGAGGTATACTTTGAACTGAATGAGCATGTCATCATTCCACACCACCGAACGAGGAGGATCCTACACATGTATATTGTAACGAATCGAATACGTACAAAGCTGGGTTTTGCGGAGAAAATGGCGCCGAGATTCACTAAGCCTGGACCATTGCAGCAGATGAAAGGGTTCGTCAAGGTTGAAGTGACACTTAGGCAAAATGTAACGGAGCACGATGAGCTTCATGTCAATATGTATTGGGAAACCTTGGAGGACTTTGAGGCCTGGAAGCAAAGCGATGCATTCAGAGAAGCGCATCGAGGAGCAAAATCTCAAAATGAAAATACGGAATCGCCTATGTTGGGGAGTGAAATAGTGATATCTAAAATCGTATCCTCTATTGAGAGGGATACATTATAGAACTCAATACAGTTGAATTCGCATGATGAGACGCACAGCTTGCCTTCATAAAGCAGGCTGTATTTTTTTGCGTTTTTTCGGAGCAGCAACAACTTTATGTGGTTGTAATCCGTTATACTATTGTAATTAAAAAATGAAGAGAAGATGAAGTTGTTGCTGAGAATCCTTGTCATATGATGTGGAAATCTCGATATTTTTGAAAAAAAATGTTGCGGGAAAGTTAAAGAGCGATTAGAATGAGTAGTATTGTTGTTCAAAATAGACAAAAAAAGATCAAGGGAGAGAACCCAAGCATGAAACAATGGCTTCAAAGATTGACCTGGAGAGAGCTCTTTCCTTTAGTTTATATGCTGGCCATTTCAGCTTGCAGTGCGACGTACGGTCTGGTCAACAGCGCGGATCGTCCTATCCATATTATTAAATTCGGAATCGACGACTACATCCCTTTCTGGGAAGCATTTATTATTCCATACATTATATGGGGACCGTTTATCTTTATCAGCCTCGTGTTCATGTGCTTTCTGAATCGAGAAGAGTATTATAAATATATTGTCAATTCCGTGGTTGGGCATATCATTTGTTATATTGTTTATATTAACTATCAAACGCATGTACCTCGTCCCGAGATTACGGACGATACGTTCTTATTGAATCTTGTGAAGTATATATACAGCAACGACTTGCCATACAATTGTTTTCCGAGTATTCATGTGTTGACGACATGGCTTTTGATGAGATCGTTCCAGAAGGTTGCGATGCCGAAACTGCTCCGTCTCGCCATTAATATTTTATGTTATTCCATTTATTTATCTACTTTATTCGTCAAGCAGCACTATATACCGGATCTCATTATTGCGATCATTTTAGGAGAGGCTTTAATTTTCGCTACCAATGCAGCTGCCAGCAAGATCAAGGAAAAAAGAGCTGCAAGAAGCGTGTACTTGGCCAAACAAAAAGCGAAGGGTGCCAATTTACCCGGTTAAACGAAAGGGAAGAGACGCAGTTTTATACTGTGTCTCTTTTTTATAACAAACCATTATTTGGATATGTAAATTAATGCAAATTAATGTCTAATAATGAAATCAGGATAGTTCTTGACGTGCTCTTCTCGATCCGATATACTTCGATCATATGTTGATATTATTTTAACGAATTTCAAATGGATTCTATCTTATCCAGAGCGGCGGAGGGAAAGGCCCTATGATGCCCGGCAACCGGTCTGCATCCTTACTGCAGACGTCTGGTGCCAATTCCTTCAGAACCTTTGGGAACTGAAAGATGAGATAGGCGTGAACTTCAAGGTTACCCTATTTCATGCCTGAAATAGGTTTTTTTGTCGAGAAATGATGACTGATGTAATGTGATTTTCATAGTCTAGAATTCTATAGAGGTGTGTTCGTTGATAAAACTAGAAGGTTTAACCAAAATATATCAAAGCGGGAAGCAGACGCTGAAGGCACTGGATGAACTGGATTTGGACATTGTTCAAGGCGAAATTTTCGGTATTATTGGACATTCCGGAGCTGGCAAGAGTACGTTGATTCGCTGTATCAACTTATTGGAAAAGCCATCCGAAGGCCGTGTATATGTGAATGGGGTCGAGCTAACCGCATTAAAGGGCCGGAAGCTTCAAGCGGAACGACGTAATATCGGGATGATTTTTCAGCACTTTAACTTGCTTTCTTCCGCTACTGTATTTGAGAATATCGCGTTTCCGCTGCGTCTCGTCAAGACGAACCGGAACGAAGTAAAGCGTCGTGTTGAGGAGTTAGCCCAGCTGGTCGGTTTAGAAGCGCACCTATCTAAATACCCTTCCCAGCTGTCTGGAGGACAGAAGCAGCGCGTGGGGATTGCCAGAGCACTTGCTAATCACCCACATGTGCTGCTCTGCGATGAGGCGACATCGGCTCTTGATCCGGAAACGACCAAATCGATTCTTCAGCTTCTGCTGGATATTAACCGAAAATTGAATCTCACCATCGTCCTGATCACGCACGAAATGCAGGTCATCCGAGATATATGTGACCGAGTGGCGGTTATTGATCAAGGGAAAATCGTAGAATCGGGGAAAGTCGTCGACGTGTTCCTGCGTCCGCAGCACCCGGTAACTCGCCAATTCGTTTCACAGGTGAATGATCATGAGGAGGTTCGGAGCTATGCTGAGGGCTCTCTTCTTCACTCGCTCCTGAAAATTTCTTTTAAAGGGGAAACAACTTACCAACCTGTCTTATTCGAGACCATCCGAGATACCGGATTATCCTTCAGCATATTGCAGGGCTCCATTTCCAAAATGAAGGACCTTCCGTATGGTCAGCTGATCATCGAGCTTCATGGCGAGGCAGCTGATGCAGGCAGAACTGCGGAACTGTTGAAGCAGAAGGGATTGGAGGTGGAGGTGCTGTGATGGATTGGTTTCATTCGTCGGATCTGATGAAAGAGGTTCGCTGGGACGAAGTTTGGGAGCAGAGCCAAAATACGCTGCTCATGTTAGGATGGTCCACCTTGTTCACGCTCCTCATTGGACTTCCGTTGGGCGTACTTGTGTTTTTATTTTCGAAAGGTCAATTGTTTTCAAATCAATGGTTTTATTCGATTCTATCATTTGTTATTAATATATTGCGTTCGATCCCATTTATAGTATTGATGGTCATGCTCATTCCTTTTACACGAATGCTGGTCGATACTTCGATAGGCGTGAAAGGTACGATACCGCCGCTTGTCATTGCGGCTGCACCATTTTTTGCAAGACTGGTTGAGACATCATTACGTGAGGTGGATAAAGGTGTCGTCGAAGCCGCACAATCGATGGGAGCTTCACCGCTTCAAATTATTTGGAAGGTGATGCTGCCCGAAGCCCGTCCCGGGATTATAGCGGGGATTACGATTACTGCTGTCACACTCGTATCATATACGGCGATGGCCGGTGCGATCGGCGGGGGCGGTCTGGGTGACTTGGCAATACGCTATGGCTACCAACGTTTCAAACCTGAAGTAATGTATGTCTGTGTTATTCTGTTAGTTGTGCTGGTTCAGATATTGCAGATGTTAGGCGATCGTCTGGTCCGGCATTTTACTAAAAAATAAATATAGATGAAACAAAAGGAGGAAATCATCATGAAAAAAGGATTATTGGCATTACTTTCCTTAGTCCTTGTTTTTGTTCTGGCAGCATGCGGCGGCGGGAACAATAACAACAGCGGTACTTCCGGATCTAACGGGGGAAATGAAGGGGCTGCAACAGAAAATCAAAACAGCAATGAAGCTGAGAACACGGATGCCGCAGAACCGGTAACCATCAAGGTTGGTGCTACGGCGGTTCCTCATGCTGAAATTTTAAAAGAGGTTCAACCGATTTTGGCTGAGCAAGGCATCACCCTGGAAATTCAAGAATTTACAGATTATGTACAGCCGAACGTTCAAGTATATGAAGGTGCATTAGATGCGAACTTCTTCCAGCACCAGCCATACCTGGACCAATTCAATGAGGAGCAAGGCATGGATCTTGTCAATGTCGTTGGAGTTCACGTTGAGCCTTTCGGCGCTTACTCAGAAAAAATCGATTCTATCGATCAGTTGGAAGATGGGGCGAAAGTTGCTATTCCGAATGATGCAACGAACGGCGGACGCGCTCTTCTTCTGCTTCAGGAAAACGGCCTGATTACAATGAAGGAAGATGCCGGAATCGAAGCCACGATCGATGACATTGCGGAAAATCCTAAAAATCTAGAATTTACGGAATTGGAAGCTGCGATGCTGCCTAGGATGCTTCCAGAAGTAGACATGGCATTGATCAATACGAACTACGCTTTAGAAGCTGGTTTAGTACCAACGGAAGATGCACTGTTCATTGAAGGAAGCGATTCTCCATATGTTAATATTTTGGTGGCAAGACCGGATAATAAAGATTCGGATGCTATCCAAAAGCTAGCAGAAGCGCTCAATTCCGAAGCCGTGAAAACATTCATCAATGAGAAGTATCAAGGCGCAGTTGTGCCTGTATTTGAATAATGAGTTCAAGATCATGACATAGTGCGGCGGACCGATTCGGTCCGCCGTTTTTTCTTGATTGTTACAATTGTAGGAAATGGAGTGTAAGCGTGTGTTAAAATATACAGAATGAGGATGTTTTAGAGAAAAGAAGAGGAGGGGAATTAATGGAGCAGATTGCGATCATCTCGGATATTCACGGCAATATGCCAGCTTACGATGCGGTACTAGAAGATATTCAGCGGCGCGGCATAAGACGGATTTTTTGTTTAGGAGATCTTGTCGGCAAAGGGCCTCATTCCGAGCGAGCAGTGGATCGTACTCGCGAGGTCTGCGACATCGTCATAAGAGGAAATTGGGACGATTTTATCGTAAAGCCTCAAACGTCTCCAGAGCTTCAGTGGCACCAGAACCGGCTTGGAGAAGAACGGATGAAATATTTATCTGAGCTGCCATTCTGTTATGATTACTGGATGAGTGGCAGAAGGGTTCGACTTTTTCATGCTTCGCCGCAAAGTGTGTACTGCCGCATACAGCCGTGGGATTCATGGGAGGACAGGCTTACGATGTTCGACAATACGGACAGCACTCCATCCTCCTGTTATGTTGAAGGACCCGACGTTGCGGGTTATGGTGATATTCATCAGGCGTATATGCAGCATATGGATGGAAAAACGTTGTTCAATACCGGCAGTGTCGGCAATCCGTTGGATATGACAAGTGCTTCTTACGTGATTATGGAAGGGGAGTATAAGTGCAGGGAAGCCGCTCCATTCACGATTCAGTTTGCAAGAGTCTCCTATGATATTGAGCTTTCCATTCAGCTCGCAAAAGATGAACGAATGCCCTTGCTTGAACCGTATGCCGCCGAACTTAGAACGGCGGTTTACCGAGGGCTGCAGAGCAAGTCAAAGAGGGAAGGGGAACAAGGATGAAGCTCCAGACGGCTGCGTTTGTTGCGATACGGTTGTTGTCCATTTATTTCGGAATACAGGCGTTATTCTTCCTTGTTCAGCAATGGTTAGGCTATGTTATGATTTCACAAGAGGATCATGAACTGGAACGTTATTTGCTGCTCCAGCTGATTCCTGGAATTTTCATGATCGGTGTATCGTTATTGTTGTGGCTTCTCGCTAAACCGTTAGCTTATAAATTAGTTCCGGCAAAAGAGGACGAAGTGGAAAAAATAGAAATGAATGGGCTGTATCCCCTAAGTTTAATGATCGTTGGGCTGGTCATGCTGGTGAGCGGCTTGCCGGAGCTGATTTCCAGTTTGATTTCAATCGTTGCAGAAAGAGATCTGGATCCATTCCGCATTGGAAATGAAGGGTTGGCGGATGAGTTGATTAGTGCGGGTTTAAAGACCGTGATTTCCCTTGCAATCATATTGTACGCTAGACCGCTGACTCGCTTAGTTTCCCAAAAACAATGTAAGGAATGAAGTCAAATGAAGCTCTGATGTGATATAATAGTGTGAAGTGATAAAAATTCGGATGGTTGAAGATTAACAACAGGAGGAAGCTTTATGATCGTGAAAACACAGCAAGATATTGACGGGTTAAAAAAAATTGGGCGTATCGTTGCCCTCACCATACAGGAAATGAAGAAGCATGCCGTAGCCGGAATATCGACGCGTGAGCTGGATGAGATCGGGGAACGTTTTCTGAATGAGCATGGAGCGAAATCTGCACCGAAAGTGACTTATGATTTTCCAGGTGCAACCTGCATCAGTGTGAATCAAGAGGTGGCACATGGAATACCCGGGGACCGGATCCTGAAGGCTGGTGATTTGGTCAATATTGATGTTTCCGCAGAATTCGACGGTTATTACGGTGATTCGGGATATTCGTTCGTCTTGTCTCCAGGGAACTCTGAAATTGTAAAGCTGTGTGATTATACGCAGCAAACGATGATGAAGGTTATACGCTCCATTAAAGCAGGGACGAAGTTGAATGAGGTTGGACGATTGATCGAACAGGAAGCTCACAAGGGTGGTTATAACGTGATTCAAAATTTGTGCAGTCACGGCATTGGAAAGTCACTGCATGAAGAGCCTCAGCAAATTGTCCATTATTATGATCCCCATGAAAAGCGCCGCTTTAAACAAGGGCAGGTTGTAACGATTGAGCCATTCTTATCCACCGGAGCGGATTACGTAATTGAAATGCCGGATGGCTGGACGTTAAAGCTGCCGGATCAAAGCTTTGTCGCTCAATTCGAGCATACGATCATCATTACAGAGGATGAGCCGATTATTACGACGTCAGCGGATTAGAATCGATCAGGCAGGGACATCCTGCCTGAAAAAATGTTTTGGTATTTGATATAACCATAGCCCAGCTATAAGGAGAGAGTAGTGATGGATGAGAAGCAGTTAACGGAATTGAATGTCGATGACCAGAGTGTAAAACGGGAAACACCAAAAATCTGGAAGGAAGTTAAGGAATGGGTCATCTCGATTGCCGCCGCCTTCATCATTGCTATCCTGATTCAAAATTACGCCGTGGCACAAACACAAGTCGAACAAGATTCGATGCAAAACACGTTGTTCGAAGGCCAGCGATTAATAGAGGACAAAATTACATATTATTTCCAAAATCCAAAACAGGGTGATGTTGTCATAATCAGCGGTTCGGAGTATGAGCATCGATTAGTGAAGCGAGTAATCGGCTTGCCTGGCGACGTGATTGATATGAAGGATGGAAACGTATATGTAAATGACGAGCAGCTGGAAGAGCCGTATGCCAAAGGCGTTACGTATCCGAATGGAATGACAGTTCCATACACTGTGCCGAAAGATCATTATTTCGTGTTGGGTGACAATCGGCAAATTAGCTTGGACAGCCGAGCGCTGGGTCCGATTCATGAGGATGATATTGAAGGGAGAGTTATATTTCGAATATGGCCGCTCAGCGAATTTGGT
Source organism: Marinicrinis lubricantis (assembly GCF_042658665.1). Taxonomy (NCBI): domain Bacteria; kingdom Bacillati; phylum Bacillota; class Bacilli; order Caryophanales; family Paenibacillaceae; genus Marinicrinis; species Marinicrinis lubricantis. The sequence continues at coordinate 32,771 of NZ_JBHSQV010000032.1, read as the reverse complement.
AGTATTGATTGAATAATTTCATAATCATATCCGATCAACATAACAACAGAAGGTGAAAATGTGAGCTTGATGTATATGCTGTTTGCCGTCATTGGAGGTATATGCATTGCCGTTCAGGCAGGCGTTAATGGGATGATGGGCAAGCAGGTTGGTTCGATCGAAGCGTCATTCGTATCTTTTTTAATCGGTACGGTGGCACTTTTTCTATGTATGATCTTTTTAGGAAAAGGCAATCCGCTGCATGTGTTGAATCTGCCCAAATGGCAGCTGACTGGGGGCTTGCTGGGAGCGGTATACGTGTTTATCAGTGTAACGATGACTCCGAAGCTCGGTGTAGCAACGACGATTCTAGCGATTATTTTCGGTCAAATGGCCGCCAGTACATTGATTGATCACTACGGATTGATTAGCGGGAAACATATACCAATCGATTGGCGCCGTGCGGCAGGACTTGTCTGCCTAGGAGCGGCATTGATATTGTTTTATAAAAAATAAATGGCTTCCTGAGCGACAGCATCCCCTGACGAATAGGGGATGTTTGCTTTTTTCGGTTCATTGCACCGGAATGATGAATACCATGGCTACTTCTTATATGGAGGGGAATGGCTCATGAGATTGAATGCATCTTTGAAACCAAAGAAACGTTCGCCTTTTCGTATCAGGTTGGGGAAGATGTATTACACATGGAAGAGATACCTGCATTGGTACACAGGAGGAAACCGATATGCCAGGATGAGATCGCAAGACATGCTTCCTTTTGTCGTATTCCGCCACGAAACTCCGTTGTACCGGAAGCTTAAAGATGTTGACATGAGATTGCAGCGAGGAAAGGTCGCTAATTTATCGCTGGCGATTGGACGATTAAACGGACTTCTCATACAGCCTGGTGAAAGGTTTTCCTATTGGAGACAGATTGGCCGACCTTCCAAAAGAAAGGGTTATCAAAAAGGGATGGTTCTATTTTACGGCACTTTCAAAGAAGGAATAGGCGGTGGGCTGTGCCAGCTGTCCAACCTCATCTACTGGATGACCCTTCACACGCCGCTTACGATTCATGAACGCTATCGTCACAGCTATGATGTATTCCCAGATTCATCTCGAACTCAGCCCTTCGGCAGCGGGGCAACATGTGCCTATAATTATTTGGATCTGCAGATTGATAATCGGGTTAGCTCGGTGTATCAGCTTCACTTGTATTTGACAGACACACATCTTGTAGGGGAATGGAGATGTTCTCAGAAACCTTTCTACCACTTCGAAGTGTATGAGAAGGAACACCGTATTACCGCAGAGTCTTGGGGCGGCTATGTGAGGCATAATAGGATCCACCGATACGTATATAACCTGGCAGGGGAAATCTTGGATGATGAGTATGTGACGGAGAACCACGCGCTTATGATGTATTCTCCATTACTTCAGAATCGGGAGGGACAGTGAATAGGAATGGAATTGGGAAATCCAAATATGTATGAATAATAGATGAGAAAATGTACGCTGCTTACGGAATGATTTGATTTCATATCCGTTCTCTTGTTAAGATGATGAAGGATAAATCGAAACGGAAATGTCCAATTGAAATAGATTGGTTGCTTAAGAGAGAGGAGAATGCAAGGAATGCACAATCACATTACGGCGAAACTCACCGCATCTATAACGGCGATCGGAGGTTATGTTCCGGAGAAGATATTAACCAACGACGATTTGGAACGGTTAGTCGATACGAATGATGAGTGGATTACTACGCGAACGGGGATGAAGGAGCGAAGAATTACGTCGGAACAGGAGTTTACCTCCGATATGTGTGTCCGGGCAGCAGAAGATATGATCGCCAGATATCACTGTGACCTATCGGATGTGGACATGATATTGGTCAGTACGTCAACTCCCGATTATGCCTTTCCCAGCACGGCTGCTTTGCTGCAGGATCGGTTGAATCTTCCTCAGGTAGGCGCAATCGATTTGAATGCGACATGTGCGGGCTTTACATATGCAATACATATGGCGGCAGGCCTGATTACTTCCGGTTTGCACCACAAAATTATCGTTTTTGCAGCGGAGACGCTCTCGAAGGTAACCAATTACGAGGATCGGAGCACCTGTATATTGTTCGGTGATGGTGCAGGAGCCGCACTCGTCGAGTATACGGATGAGCCGGGGATTTTTGGTTCATATTTATATTCTAACGGCGGCGGCGCGAAGCATGTTTACCGGAGCGGCCTATCCAATACACTTGCAGGCGAAAAAATGGAATTCGATGGACTCATTTATCAGAACGGAAGAGAAGTGTATAAGTGGGCGGTGACGACCGTACCCGAGGGAATGTCCAAGCTTCTAGATCAGACTGGTTTCAAGATGGACGATGTCAGTTGGTTCGTACCTCACAGTGCCAATCTTCGGATGATCGAATCGATTTGTGAAAAGAGCGGCATGCCTTTTGATAAAACACTCTACAGCCTTGAATATTACGGAAACACCTCTGCGGCAACGATACCTCTGTCGATACTTAAAGGGTTGGACGATGGCAAGGTGAAGGATGGAGACCTGATGATGCTCTATGGCTTTGGAGGGGGTCTCGTTCAGGCTGCTTTAATGATTCGATGGAAAGGTTAAGCAAGTATGAAAGAGGAAAAGATTTCATGATAAAAACTCCATTTCTGCTGTACAGCAGAGATGGAGTTTTCTAATTTCTACATTACTACATGGAATTATAGTGAAGCTGTGTAGATTGCACGGACATCTTCGCGCTCCAGTTTTTTAAAGTGGCCAAACGGTCCGTTCGCCATCGCATGATCAAGCATGGCATCGAATTTGGATTCATCGATATCATAATCGGCCAAACGGGAAGGTGCACCGATGGAGTTCCAGAAGCTGCGGAGCGCCTCAATGCCTTGCAGTGCAACCTCTCGATCCGTTTTACCTGTTGGATCAATATCAAACACTCTAACCGCGAATTGCTTAAAACGATCTAAGCCTTCATCCATGACGTGCTTCATCCAGTTCGGGAATAAGATAGCCAGTCCGCCGCCATGCGGGATATCATACACAGCAGATACCGCGTGTTCAATATTGTGTGTAGCCCAATCACCACCGGCGCCCATGCTGATCGTTCCATTCAGCGCCATCGTTCCACAGTACAAGATCGTTTCTCGATACTTAGCATTGTTTAAATCCTTCATAAGCTGAGGTGCAGTTTCGATAACGGTTCGCAGCAGTCCTTCGCAATATCGATCCTGCAGCTTCACATTATCCGTATGGCGAAAATACTGCTCAAAGACGTGCGACATAATATCTACAATACCGTATACGGTCTGATTTTCAGGGACACTGACTGTATTTTTGGGCTCGAGAATGGAAAACCGCGGAAATACTAAAGGACTGCCCCAGCCGATTTTTTCCTGCGTCTCCCAATTGGTGATAACGGAACCAGAGTTCATCTCAGAGCCCGTCGCAGCAAGTGTAAGAATGGTGCCGATTGGAAGTGCATCCTTCGCTTCACTTTTGCGAGTGATGATATCCCAAACATCAATTTCGGTCTTTGCTCCGACAGCAATGGCCTTACAGCAATCGATGACACTTCCGCCTCCGACGGCTAAGATGAGATCAACTTGATGGTTTTTGCAAAGCTGCACACCCTTGCGAACTGTTGAAACTCTTGGATTCGGCTCAACGCCCGGCAATTCGTATACCGCTGCTTGAATGCGATTTAAATGTTGAAGGACGCGGTCGTAAAGACCGTTTGCTTTGATACTCCCTCCTCCGTACACCATCAGTACGGTTTTACCGTACATCGGAACTTCTTTCTCCAGCTGTTCCAACTGTCCATCACCAAAAATCAGTTTAGTTGGATTATGAAATGTAAATGGCATCATGTGAGATCATCCTTTCTGACAAGCAGTTTCTCCTTTCATATTAAACCTTTTTCGAAGACATTCCAAATTTGAGAAGAAAAAATGTATCCGAGGCTGAATGTATAAGCTGTTTCTATTTTCACATGCTAAAGAGTAAAAGATGGCAGAGCATGGAGAGATGACCATGATTTTTATTAAAAGGCGAAAATCAAAATCGAAGGTGAAGCTTGAGGCGAAACATCATCAAGAAGCGAGTCGTCAGGATGAGAATAAAGGGCAATTCTCGCCTGCCTATAAATCCGTTTATGAATTGATTGAACAAGCCAAGCGATCTTCCGACTTTGTACAAACATCGATTTCAAATGATAAGGGAAGACTTATTGCTTCGTTCTATAATTCAATGATTGATGATCGCATATACAAGGAATACATTATGAAAGTGTTTAAGGAAGGCGGCTTAAAGGCTCATCACTTCCATCATATTGCAGAAGTAAAGCAGCATTTGCCTATTCCTAATATTGTAATTACGGATAATCTCCAAACGATCGGCGAAAAGATGCTGAAGGGCTATATCGTCTTACAGTTAAACGAAGGAGATAAAGTTTGTGCACTGATTAATGCAGCGAATGATAATTTGGGGCTGCGCAAGGACAATAATACCGAGAATGAGTACAGCGTCGTCGGTCCGAAGATCGGGCTGGTAGAGAATCTGGATGTGAATCTGCACTTAATCCGTCAGCAAATGAGCACAAATAAGTTCGTGGTACGCGAACTAACGGTTGGCAGCCAATCCAAAACTCGCGTCGCTCTTCTTTATGTGGAGAATATTACGAACCCGCAGCATGTGAATACGATGCTGAATCGATTGGAAAATATCGAGTTCGACCATTTAATGGATACATCGCTGCTGGATCAACTCGTAGCCGATAACAGCAACACACCTTTTCCGCTATTTCTTACCACAGAGAGGGTGGACCGCGTCATTTATTCGCTCGTCAATGGTCAAGTATCAGTGATGGCGAACGGATCGCCTTATGCTATTTCCGGACCCGTGACTCTTCTAGACTTTTTCTCAACGCCCGAGGATTATTACTTGCCTTGGATCATTGGATCCTTTTTGCGCATTATACGGATCTTCGGCGTGTTTTTTTCCATCCTTGCAACATCGATCTATATCTCGGTGCTTACCTTTCATTACGAAATGATCCCGGAGGACTTGCTGGGTCCTATCATCTATTCACGGGCGAATGTGCCATTCCCGCCGGTGTTCGAAGCGCTGTTCCTGGAAATTACGATTGAACTGCTGCGGGAAGCGGGTTCCCGTTTGCCAACGAAGGTCGGCCAAACGTTAGGTATCGTTGGAGGTATCGTCATTGGTCAAGCATCCGTAGAAGCGGCATTAACCAGTAACATTTTGTTAATCATCGTTGCTTTGGCCGCATTGGCTTCTTTTACAACACCGATTTATAAAATGTCCAATACAATTCGTTTTCTTCGTTTTCCGTTTATTTTGCTGGCTTCCTTATGGGGCGGGTTAGGAATCGTGATGGGGATCATATTCATGTTCGTTCACCTCATGCGCCTTGAATCATTGGGAACTCCCTATATGCTTCCGTTTTACCCATTTCGTGCCGGAGATTTCAAGGATTCGCTCATTCGCTTATCTCTACCGCATAACGCAGGCAGACCTAGTTATTCGAGACCGAAAAGTAAATGGAAGTACAGCAAGCGCGAGGCAGGTCAAAAAAAGGATATTGATGAATAGTCGGGGGGGGGACCGGTTGATGAGGTTGTGTCTTTTGTTATTGATAATGATTGTCGCCTTAAGCGGATGCACCTCGAATAAATTGGTTGACAAAATCCAATTAGCCAATACTCTCGGCTACGATAAGAAGGATACAGAGTATGTAGGAACTGCGCTTTATCCGACTTATCAAGAAAAGGGAAATGTGAAGGTCAATATATTGTCAACGGTTTCCGCCTCGAATTATGACATTCTTCCCAGGCTGAATTCAAAATCCTCCATGCCGATTGAGCAAGGACAGCTAAAAAGCGTCATATTTGGCAAGGAATTCGCTGAGGAGGGCATTAATACGGTTGTAAACAGTATGGTGCGAGATCCCGTCATAGGAACACGGCTCCATCTGGCTGTGGCGGAACAAAAGGCAGAGCAAATTTTGATGGCTGTACAAAAACTGAACGATCCGTTCCATCTGTCGCAATTAATCGAGCATAATATTAAGAATCAAAACATACCGGCCAATAATTTGCACATTTTTTTGTACCACTACTACGGAGAAGGTATGGATTCCTATCTTCCGTACTTAATTGCAGAAGGAAATGCGGTTAAATTAGACGGGTTGGCTTTGTTCAAAAAAGACAAGCTGGTCTCAACGATTAATTTAAGGCAGGCATTTATTCTCAAGCTGCTGCTCAACGAAACAAAAGGTGGTCGCTATCAAGTACATCTAAAGCGCGAAAATCAGACCGGGTACGTATTGCTGCAAAACTTGAATTCGAAGTCTAAACTTCAAATAAACCGCCCGGATGAACGTCCGTTGATGGATATCATGATTGAAATTGACGCCAAAATTAAAGATTCCCCCACATGGCTTAATTTAACGCAAGAAGACAACATCAACTGGATCGAAAAGAAGTTCGAAGAACACTTTGAGGAAGAAACGGTCAAATTGCTTAAGCTTTGCCAACAGCTGAAAGTAGATCCTGTCGGGATCGGTGCAAAATTTAGGGCGAAGGTACGCAGCTGGAATCCGAAGCAATATGCTGAGATGTATCCAGAGGTACAATTTCACGTATCGGTGAACGTCAATATATTACAGACTGGTGTCGGAGAATAGGCGATTCGGAAGGAGGAACCTGAAATGAATAATCAGGTGGGTGAACGATTTCAGGTTTCCCCGTTTTTTGTTTTTTATATCACCACCTCGATGATCATCGGCATGGGTATCCTTGCATTTCAAAGATCTTTGCTAATTGGAGCAGGATATGATTCATGGATTGCTGTCGTGCTTCTTGGCATCGTAGTACACATCATCATTAGAATGATATTTTATGTATTAAAGCAAGAACAAAAGGATATTACAGAAATTCATCGTTGGTTATTTGGCAAGTGGATTGGAGGGGCGCTCACCTTATGTTTCTGTATGTATTTTTTTGTCGGCGCCTTTAACATTTATAGAGCATATATCGAGATTGTACAGGTATGGATGTTTCCGACGATGAAAACTTGGCAGACCAGTATTATACTGATTCCATTGATTTATTATGTGTTGGCTGGAGGATTCCGAACAATCGTTGGAATATGCTTTTGGGGTGTTTTCATTCCGATCTGGGGGCTGCTGCTTTTATTTATTTATCCTTTCCATTACGCGAATTTCAGCAATTTGCTGCCGTTGATGAATCATTCGGTGACCGATCAGCTGATCTCAATGCGAGTGTTGGTTTTCGAATACTTAGGCTTTGAGGTGCTGCTCATGTATTATCCTTATATTAAAAAAGCGGAGCGAGCATTGAAGTGGGCCCATTTGTCCGTTGGGGTCTGCACGCTGATGTATGCACTGCTCGTTGTGCTGACTTTCGCATATTTCAGCAGCGGGCAGCTCTCACACACGATATGGCCTACCTTGACGATGGTGAAAATTATTGAAGTACCTTTCATTCAACGATTTGAATACATCGCGGTCTCCATCTGGCTGCTGACCGTGATGCCGAATATCTGTCTTGCTTTATGGAGTGCTGGCAGAGGAATAAAAAAGGTATTCGGTTTACGAATGAAGGTGAGTTTCATCTTTATGTTGGCTGCCCTTTTTTTACTGGCTATGTGGTTAAATGAAAGGGTCGAGATCTCGATATTTGTTGATGTTTTCTCGGAATTTGGGTTTTGGCTGGTGTTTGTATACATACCGTTGTTGTTTGTTCTGGTGTTGGCCAAAAGAAAATGGCTCATCTACCGAAAAGAAAGAAATTGAGGCTCATCCCCAATCGTTCTTCAATTTCTTGCGGATGTTCTGTCTTGCACGATGCAATCGCTGCTTCACTTTGTTTTCACTCGTTTCCATTGCACTGGCCATTTGTTTATAAGACAACCCATACTTCCATCGGAGTTCAATGAGCGTACGGTGATCAGGATTGGCATTCGCAAGGTGATCTAAGATCAGCTGCTTCAATTGCTCCGTCTCTACCTCCTGTTCTACCTGTTCAGCGGAAGTTGAGAGGTGCTCTAAAGGGAGAATCGACTCCAGATCGGGGACATGACGATGATGTCTGTTTTTTCTTAAGTAATCAAAGGCGAGATTTCTCGTTACCGTTCGAATCCAAGCAATGAGCTGGCTCTCCTCCTTCACCATCGGCGCCTTTAGGATGGTTTTCAGAAAAGACTCTTGGATAATGTCTTCGGCCTCCAAGTGATCATTCAGCAAGTAAAATATATATCCATAAACCAAATGATAAAAAGTCTCATACAATTGCCTTTGCTCGGATGGAGAGAGAGCGGAGAAGTCGTGCTTCGTGAGCAGCAATAAATCAGTTTTCATGAAAAAATCCTTCTTCCATGCATGTATAATAGTTGTAAAATATAGTAAAATGATGAAATCATGAACATTCATTATAGCATGGTCATGCTAATCATTACAAAAATTAGGCGCATTTATTACATTCAACGAAGACTTTACGAGTTTTGCGAAAGCGATATTGGTCAATGAATTCAAACATCAGCTTTATCTGCTAGACTGACGTACAACTTATGGAAAATGAATTGAATCGTTCTTCCTTTTGGAGTATGCTTGACAAGTGTTGCAAAATTCACATAATCATACATATACCCATCGCAGAAAGGTGACACTGGGGATCTGCGACAGCACGAGGAGTGGTTTTGGTGGAACGAATATCTGCGCTTCACACAGATAAATATCAGATCAATATGATGTTTGCCCATTGGGTGAACGGAACGCATGAACAAAAAGCGGTCTTTGAAGTATATTTTCGCAGTCTTCCTTTTGGGAATGGCTATGCCGTTTTTGCAGGGCTGGAAAGAATTATCGACTACATTTCACAGCTTCATTTTACGGATGAAGAGATCGATTTTTTGCGAACGCAGCCCGAGAATTATCCTGAGTCCTTTTTGCAAGAATTGAAGAAATTTCACTTCAGCGGCAGCATTTCTGCCGTAGAAGAAGGGACGCTCGTATTTCCGAGCGAGCCGCTCGTCCGAGTAGAGGGGACGATTTTTGAAACACAGCTCATTGAGACAGCTATTTTAAACTTTATCAATTATCAGACGTTAGTCGCGACGAAAGCTTCGCGCATTAAACAAGTATCCCCGCAGGACACCTTCCTGGAATTTGGCTCACGCCGAGCCCATGAAGAGGATGCCGCATTATGGGGGACACGTGCCGCTTATGTGGCAGGATTCGATGGAACCTCCAATGTGCTTGCCGGTATGAAGTTCGGAATCCCTGTCAGCGGTACACACGCCCATTCTTGGGTGCAGGACCACGAATCGGAGCTGGAAGCGTTCGAACGCTTTGCCAAAGCGATGCCGGACCATGTCGTGCTGCTGGTAGATACGTACGATACTTTGCGAAGCGGGGTCCCTCATGCGATACAGGTCGGTCTCATGATGAAACAACAGGGAAAGCAGTTAAAAGGTATTCGCTTGGACAGCGGCGATCTTGCATATCTATCGATCGAAGCACGTAAAATGCTTGATGAAGCCGGTTTAACTGATGTGAAGATTGTCGCCTCGAATGATTTGGACGAAGCGACGATACTGAATTTGAAGGCGCAAGGGGCCAAGATTGATACATGGGGGGTAGGTACGAAGCTGATTACCGCCTATGATCAGCCTGCTTTGGGCGGAGTCTACAAGCTGGTTGCCCGTGAGTCGAATGGGAAGCTCGTACCCGCGATAAAAATTTCCGGAAACCCGGAGAAAATTTCAAATCCCGGTAAGAAAAAGCTGTATCGGATTTTCGATCCAAAGACGAATAAGGCGATTGCCGATTATATGACCTTGATCGACGAACAGGACGTCGAAGAGAGTAAACCCATCAAGCTGTATCATCCTACGTATCCGTTCATCTCGAAAGGAATCAAAAGATATCATGCCGTATCCTTGCTTCGTGACATCTACCGGGACGGCAAGCTAGTGTATGATTTGCCTCAGCTGGATGAAATTCGTTCGCATCATCAGGCCCAGCTTCAGATGTTTTGGCCTGAATATACACGTCAGCTGAATCCTGAAATTTATAAGGTCAGCTTAAGTGAGAAGGCTTATTTATTGAAAATGAAAATGATCGAGGAGCACCGTACGGAGAAGGATGATCCGTCGCACGGGGAAGAATAATCCATATTAAAAAATCCGCCATATGACGAAACAGTCTTTTGTTTGCAGTCGTTTTCGTCAGCAGAGATGGGCTGTTTATTTATTTGCCAACTTTTTGCGTATGGGAATCGTTGTACTTTCATGAATAGAAAAAAACGGAGGGACAACGTTGATACGTATAGAACAGTTGAGCCATGAGTTTCGAATTGGAAAGAAAGGCAGGGAACGAAGTGTCCCGGTGCTTCAGCATATTGATTTAGAAGTTGGTGCTGGAGAGATTGTTGCGATCGTTGGAAGGAGCGGATCAGGAAAATCGACTTTGCTCAATTTGATCGCAGGTTATATGGCTCCTTCCGAAGGTGAAATATGGATACAAGATACTAGGGTTTCTCATTTTAATGAAGGTCAGTGGGCGAATTTTAGATTAGAGCATATGGGGTTTGTGTTTCAGAGCTTCCAATTGATTCCAAGCATGACGGCGTTTGAGAATGTAGAGCTGCCATTAACCTTGAAGGGTTGGACCGAACCAAAGCGCAAGCAAAAGGTGGACGAACTTCTGCAGCGTCTAGGCATGCTCGAATACGCAGAACATTACCCCGGAGAACTTTCGGGGGGGCAGCAGCAAAGAATTTCGATTGCAAGAGCATTAGTGCTAGAGCCTCGGCTCATTCTTGCAGATGAACCTACGGGAAGCTTGGATACAGAAAACGAACTTCAGATCCTCCAATTGATCCGGGAACTGAACGAACAGCACGGAATCACCTTCTTGATGATTACGCATGATGAGCAAGTCGCTTCTATTGCGCATCGTACTGTCCTGCTGAAAAATGGTCAGATCGCAGGTCTAACGGAAGAGCAGGAGGTGATTTCGTAATGAAATGGAAAGATCAATTCCGGTTTGTCCGGCAAAACATGAAGAAAAACCGTTCTCGAATCTTTATGACGGTACTTGCTGCTGCGATGGGCTGTTCTTTTCTGATTGTTTTGGCTTCGGTCGGATTTGGATTGCAGAAATCGGTTGTCTCGGAGGTCACGGAGGATTCACTGCTAACGGAAATTGAAGTGTATGGAAGAATAGAAGAGGGCACATATCATGAATTAACGCGAGAAGATGTGAAGTGGTTCGAATCGTTGGAGGATGTGAAGTCTGTTACTAGACGAAAAGGTGTGTCAGCGGAAATTGAATCTCAGGTTGGAGATGTGACGTTAACAGGATCGGCCGTGAGTGTTGATTTTCCTTCGGAACTGAACGGAACGGTAGAGTTAGAAGCGGGAGGTCTTCCGAGTGATGGGGACGAAATATGGGTAGGCTATCATTTTGCAGATCAACTAATACAGCAGCAACAAATTGACGAGATCGATGAATTGGTTGGTAAACCAATACAATTGGTGGTATTTGGGGAATACACAGACGATGAAAGCGAAGTTAGAGAGCATACCGTGTTCAATTTGAAGGTTGCGGGCGTGTTAACGAAACCTTCAAGGGAGTATTTGCAAGACCACACGATTTATTTGAGCGAATCTACATTATCAGCAATCGACAGCTATCTGATCTCGGTTTCCCCGGAGGTAGAACTGGAGGAGCAGTCCGCGGTCATTGAAAATACGGCATATGATCGAGTGAATATCTATGCGGACGATGTGGAGAACGTGAAGCATATTACAAAACAGCTTGATGATCGCAGCTACAGCACATACTCGATTGTGAACGAAATGAAGGAAATCAACAGCATATTTCTTATTATGAAGATTGGGCTCATTTTTGTAGGAACGATTGCCGTGATTATAGCTTCCATTGGAATATATAACACCATGACGATGGCAGTAACCGAGAGAACGCAGGAGATCGGCATTATGAAAGCCATTGGCGCTCATCCTCGGACCATCAAGCGTATATTCCTCATCGAGAGCGGTACGATCGGGTTGATTGGGGCGTGCATAGGGACAATTGTTTCTTATGGAATCAGTATGGCGGTCAATGCAGCATTCCCTTTGATGATGCGAGAGTTTTTGGATACGAAGCCGCCTGAGGGCCTCATATTCTCAGATATCCCTTTAAGCTTAACGCTCATTTGTGTGGGAATCAGCTTCATCGTCGCCGTGCTCTCAGGTATGCGGCCGGCTGTGAAAGCAACGAAAATCGATGTATTGAAAGCTCTCCGAAGAGATATTTAACAACTTGGAAAAGCCTTGATTGGATGCATATGCACAATCGGGGCTTTTGTGTCTTTTCAGCAGTATAGTGTAGAAGATGGCTTCCTCTTGAAAAGAATAACCAAGGAGGTACAATGAAAGAAGTAGATTAATCATTCAGCCGAGGGGATTCGAATCCGATGCGAAAACGTTATGAGAACATGGATCAAGTAAATAATACAACAAGTATGAAGGATATGATCCAGTGGAGGAAAGAAAGGAAAGCGAAAGTTAAGGATTTATCATTCGTGATACCTAGATGTGAACGAGTTGAACTGGATCTGCTGCACTCGAACCAAGCGGAGACGACAATCACCTGGATCGGTCACAGTACTTTTTTTATACAAATCGGAGGATTGAATATTGTAACCGACCCTGTATGGGCTAATCGAATGGGGTTCGAGCGTAGACTAGCGCCACCGGGAATTCCCTTGAAAGACCTGCCGCCGGTGGATGTCGTATTAATATCGCACAGTCATTATGACCACCTGGATTACCCAACGCTGCGCAAGTTGAATGGGAATCCTCGTTACCTTGTTCCTGAAGGCTTAAAACGGAGTTTTCGTAAAAAAGGTTTCGAACCAACAGAGGAGTATGGCTGGTGGGATTCGACAGCAGTCGGAGGTGTGGAGTTTTATTTTGTACCTGCACAGCACTGGACGAAGCGAACACTTACAGATACGAATCGATCTTGGTGGGGTGGCTGGATCATCCGCCATCATGGAGAATGCATTTATTTTGCTGGCGACAGCGGGTATTTTCGAGGTTTTAAGGAGATTGGAAGCCGATTTGATATCGACATTGCACTGATTCCTATTGGCGCATATGAACCGGAATGGTTTATGAAGATGCAGCATGTAAGTCCTGAGGAGGCCGTACAGGCGTATATTGATACGGGAGCTAGAATGTTCATCCCGATGCACTACGGCGCATTTCGACTGGCAGACGATACACCGAAGGAAGCATTGGATCGTTTAAAAGCGGCATGGAAGCAAGAAAATCTGGAACCGAAAGAATTGAAGATTCTGGAGCACGGTGAAACCTTATGTACTCAAAACGGTAAAACAATTGCCGAGAATTGAATATATATTATATAATTTGTATATTTATTCTTTCTGAGGGATGGTGCGATAGATGTACAAATTTATTGAGGAGCATTCACTCAATGCTTGGCCTGTTTTGCAATCGTTTTGTCATGATGGATGGCTTCTGCGTTTTGCGAAAGGTTACACCAAAAGATCCAATTCCGTTAGTCCAATCTATTCGGGAATTGAGACAGACATCATTCGTAAAATTCATTATTGTGAACGTGCTTATGTTCGCTGTGGGTTAGACACTGTTTTCAAAGTGACTCCGTTCGTTCAGCCAGGGAATTTGGACGGCATTTTGGATCGGGAGGGATATGCAGTTGTAGATCCTTCGAGTGTACAAATATTAGATCTGTCAGACGTCTTGGAGCCAAGTCACCAAGAAATTCAGATGGAACAACATCTCTCCGCCGAGTGGCTGAGTACCATGGGGAGAATGAATGGCTTAACTGAAGAGGATCAAGAGACAACAAGGTACATTGCAGCGAATTCTTATTTCGTGAAGGGTTTCTTCACCTTATACTGCCGTTCGGTCCCCGTTTCCTGCGGGATAGGAGTATTGGATCAAGGTATGGTCGGGTTATATGATATCGTCACAGACAGCTCTTACCGAAATCAAGGCTTCGGAATGCAGCTCATTCTACATATACTGAAATGGGCGAAGCAGATGGGTGCGAAGCAAAGCTATATCCTTGTTGTCAAACAAAATAGGCCCGCAGAAGCGCTCTATGAGAAGATTGGCTACCGTGAAATTTATACGTATTGGTATCGCAGGAAGAAATGTTCAGAGTTGGAGTCCTTGTTGTGAATGGAATTTTATACGCTTCCCTCACATACACTTAGCTTTTTGAAGGAGTTTAAAACGTATGACGAAAAGCCGAATATTGATAATTACGGCAGTAACAGAAACGATCTGTATGCTGCTTACCTTTCTCTTAACCTACTTTTCCAAAGCGTTTGATTGGAAAGAGTGTATTCTCATGTCCTTGTTTGTAAGTCTCATTTCAGGCACTGCGATGTATATGTATTTGATACGTACATATGGTCTTGATTTCTGGCCTTGGAAGCAGTCGGATGAATAATAGAAATGCGGGAAATAGCATTTCCCGGGCAAGCGCAGGATTTGACCAGGTTCAAGAAAGTTCGACGGCACCGATAAATGTATAACGATACATGGGTATAACGATGTAAAGGAGGATCGTAAATTGACAGATGTTCAAATCCGGCTGTCGATTCCGGAGGATATCCCTGCTCTTGTAGCGCTGGATCACATGATTTGGAATACGGACAACGCCCCCGGTCCCCTATACTGGAATTCGGCGCAAGCTTATGCACAGATGCATCCACCGGGGACTCAGATCGTTGCGGCCTTTCACGGTAAAGTGTGCGGTTATGTGGGCTTTCGCTATCCGACGCCGCTGCTCTCCAATCAGCACGTCATAGAGGTGTCTCTAGGCGTAGATCCGAGCGTCCGCAGACAGGGGATTGGTAAAAAGCTGCTGCAGTCTGCGGCCGTGTGGGCGAGACAGCACGGGAAAACAAAGATGTCTTTGCGAGTTCTTGCTACGAATCATACGGCAATCAAGTTTTATCAAGCATGCGGTTTTAAGATTCAAGGCAGATTGATTGACGAGTTTTTCATTAATGGGAAATATGTTGACGATATCCTCATGTTTAAGCGTATAGATGAGTTTGGGAAATAAAAGGGAGGGGTTTCAATTGTTTCGTTTGAAATTAAGCAAGGAAGAAAAGGATGCAGTCATACGAGAAATTCAGACATACTTTCAGGTAGAGCACGGCATTGAATTTGGTATGATTGCGGCAGAACAAATTATGGAAGCACAGATGCAAACGCTAGGTCCAATTTTATATAACTATGCTGTACAGGATTGCCGTAAAGTCATTCAAGAGAAGATGTTGGCGCTGGAAGACGAATTGTATACTTTGGAAAAGCCGAAAACGAGATGATTAACATATTTTATATATGATGCACATACATTTTGTTAGATCATGAAGGGGAGGTATCTTCTTGACTATCAAACATGAATGGAACGAGGCACTATTTGAACATCGTTTTTGGCTGCAAATTCTCGGGGATCATACCCGATTCATTTACAATACGCTCTCTCCACAAGAAACGGATCATATTCGTACGGCAACTCAGCTCATGGAACGATTTGATAGCCTGCTGGAGACCGCACGAAGAGGCGTTTCCGGTGAAGAGCTAAAGTCATTGACACAAGAGGCATTGAAGCAGACGCGCATTCTGGAGCAGTTTAAAAAGAAGCTGCTTGCTGAGCTTCTGGAAGGAAAGGTGCAGATCATGCTTCCGCCGACGTTTATCAATCATATGCTCAACGAGCTCGAGGAATATGTACGCATCTTGATTGCCCTGCTTGAAGGAAAACCTGTACCGAAATATCATCCGCTGCATCATCATATGCTGTGGCTTTTGGATGCGGCAGGACACGCGGCTTCACTGAAATCGGATTTTGATTTGACGGAAAAACAGCTGATCCTAAGCAGTGATGAATTCGCTAAACATTTTGAAGGTTACTACTTAAAGGCCACCGAATTGGCGGGATATTTGAGAACAGGCCTTCGTCATTTTCCCGCGCTGCAGAAATTTAATAGAGATGCGGAATTGGAAATCCGTTTATTTATGAGTTTCCTGCAGGAACTAGAGGAAATGCAGCTAAAGAATGAAGCTTTGGATCGAATTCATCCACTGATGCCGGATCATATGTTCAGAGAGGAATGCTATTATTTGAAAAAGCTGTCCCAGCTCGGAATCATCCCAGATCCCAATTGTGATCCGACGAAGCCGAGAGTGGGCAGTTCTTTGTTGAAATGAAGCGATTTGCTTGACTTCAACTTCACGTAAAGCGTTTTCACGTGACACGGCATTATTTTCCTTCAATTTCAACGCATGGATAGGCACTTTCTATCGTTTCTTCGGGAATAGGATCATGTCCTTCTTTTGACATTAGATATAGAACCTCTTAAAATAATATTAACAGTTCTAGATTTTTTCCAGTAGGAAAAGGAGTGAGGTTATGGACGGGGGCCCCCGACCTAGTACGAAAGGTGAGCAAAAAAGGATACAGATCGCTCGGGCGATTTTGCAGTATCGTAAACAGCATCTTGATGATCCAACGATAGAAGATATTAAGCAAATCACTGGAATTCGTTCTTATAATACGTTATCTAGACATGTCACGCTTCTTAAACAGGAAGGGTATGTGGAATGGGACAATCATGTCTCACCTAAGATTAAGTGGCTGGATTCGGTCAGCGCAACAAGAGATTAAATTGAAAGAATGGAAAACCCCATAGAATTGGGGTTTTCTTTTGTATATTAAGATATGCGGGATGACGAATTTAGGTGAATGTACAGGGAGCATAGATTACGTAAGGATATCCTTCTCTGTAATGACATCTTTAAACGATAAACATGTATCATTTGGTGCGATCTACGATGTCATGAAGCTTGTTCAACTGCCGATTCGGATCAGTAAAATCGATGAATATGCTGAAGGATGGAATATTTTCACTGAAGCACGGAATAATACAACTGTAAATCCAAATGCACCTTTTCCAAAACTAGGAGGATATGTATGTACCAAAATGTGAATCAGCAAATTGCTCAATGTGAACAAATGCTGCATCAATTGATTCAGCAGACGGAACAAGCAAGCCGCATGTATCAGCAAATGCTTCAACAGGAGCAGCAAAATGCACAAATTTTGGAGGAACTGTCCAGAAAAGAAAGACAAGCAGTTCAAAATATCCAAATGGCTCTGAACGGACATCAGCAAGCGATTCAACAAATGAGCATGGCGGCTAACGTCTGCAATCAGCTTCAGCAAAGTGTTCAATCGATGACGGCACAATCGCAATATCAAATGCAAAGACAGCCCCAATCATATCAATAAGAATACGAAAAGGTCCCGCTATCACAGTAATCTGTGGAGCAGGACCTTTATACATTTCATATTTACGAATCGGAATCAGCTGCGGCAAAAATCAATTTCGCTTCATCTCGAGATTGTTTTGATACAATCATATACAGAATATCTCCTTCTCTAAGAACCGTGTCTCCTCTAGGGGTTATAAGCTGTTCGCCGCGTACAATAGCTGAAATGAGTGAGTCGTGCGGCAGTTTGATCTCGTGAATCGCTTTATCCACTACAGGTGCAAGTGCTTCAATCTGAACCTCGACCATCTCCGAATTTGTTTTACCGATCGATACCAGCTCTAACGTGTAAGGTACCTGTTGTTTCGCTTCACCTGCCAGACCAAGCTTATCAGCGAGTGGAGAGATGGTAGCTCCTTGAATCAAAGCGGAAGTGAACACGACGAAGAATACGACATTAAAGAACAATTGCCCGTTTTCTAAGCCTTCTGTCAGTGGATAGGTCGCAAGAACGATTGGAACGGCGCCCCTAAGACCTGCCCAAGAGATTAGTACTTTCTCCTTCATGTTGAAGCCCATACATAATGTGCTGATCCATACCCCAATCGGTCTGGCAATGAACATCAGAAGGAAAGATAGGATGAGACCTTCTCCAACAATTTCGGTCAACTCATGTGGAAATACGAGCAATCCCAGCAGGATAAACATTAATATTTGCATCATCCAGGCAAAGCCTTCATTGAAGCGGAAAATGGAATGCCGATATGTGACATCAGCGTTTCCGAAAATGAGGGCCATAATATATACCGCTAATAATCCCGATCCGTGTAATAATGCGGTTGAGCTGTAAGTAAGGACGGCGAAAGCCATTGCAAGTACAGGGTAAAGACCAGAAGAGTCGAGATTAATACGGTTGATGCTCCATACTGCAATCTTACCGAAGACGATTCCCGCAATGAGTCCTACTCCCATTTGTAAAATAAAGCTGAATAAGAGAGAGAGGAACGCTGCATCAGGATTTTGAATCCATTCAATTAATGCAATGGTTAAAAATACAGCCATGGGATCATTCGTTCCGGATTCGGCTTCAAGTGTGCTTGTGATCCGTTTTTTTATGTTTTTATTTCCCAGGACGGCAAAGACGGCTGCCGCATCTGTAGAACCGACAATGGCACCAAACAAAAGACCTTCAACCCAGCTTAAGCCTAAAATATATTTGGCGAAAAATCCGATTGTAAGCGTCGTGAATAGAACACCCAGTGTTGCAAGCGAAATGGAAGGAGCAATTACCGGCTTGACCTGCTTCCATTTCGTCTGCATTCCACCTTCGAATAGAATAACGATGAGCGCTAAAATACCAAATAATTGTGTGAGCTGCGCATTGTCATAATAAATGAATCGGCTTAAAACCATGCCGACCACAATATATAGCACAAGGGATGGCATACCCAGCCTGCTGGAAAATTTGGTGGTTAATACGCCAATGATCAGTAAGACGGCGAACAAAAGAATAGCGTCGTCGGTATTAAAATTCATAGAACACCACCTTTTCAACTTGTATGCGATTGAGATTATTTATACTATATATTGATTATAACCTGACAAGCCTTATCAAGAAAAACGGTTTTATGGGGAATATTGAATGTTTTTTGAAAATTGGCCTAGTATTACGCTTTATTTTATGATAAATTATTTTCTTATATAATCTCGGCAGAGCAAATCCATTTAAAGATCTTAGGTTCACTTGCGAATGAGCAGATTTTCGCAGTCTCGAGTCATTCGTTGTTTGATCCATAGAGAAAGGATAGGGAGAAGCTATGATACCAGTAGAAGAAATACTGCAGGCTCATAAAGAGCTGAAATCGATTATTCACGAAACACCGCTTCAATTCAATCCGATCTTATCCCAAAAATATGACTGCAAGGTATATTTGAAGCGGGAAGATCTGCAGGTGGTCAGATCATTCAAAATTCGAGGAGCCCATAATTTCATCAGTTCGCTGTCTCCCGATGAGCAGGCCAAGGGGGTCGTCTGTGCGAGTGCCGGCAATCACGCTCAAGGCGTGGCCTACTCCTGCAAGACATTGAATCTGCACGCTCATATTTATATGCCAAATACGACCCCGAAACAAAAAGTAGCTCAAGTGAAGCGTTACGGAGGCTCGAATGTAGAGATCGTTCTGACGGGAGATACGTTTGATGACGCATTGAAGGAAGCTCTTGATTTTTGCCAAAAGGAGAACAAAAGCTTTGTCCATCCGTTCGATGATGATAAAGTGATCGCGGGACAAGGTACGGTCGGGGTCGAGATTTATGATGCTCTCCAATTTGATGTGGACTTTGTGTTCGCCGGCATCGGAGGAGGGGGACTCATCTCAGGCATCGGCAGCTATTTGAAAAGACTCAATTCCAATACGAGAATGATAGGTGTAGAAGCACTCGGTGCACAATCTATGAAAACGTCCATGAAGAACAACGAAATCGTTACGCTCGATGAGGTGGACAAATTCGCTGACGGTGTAGCGGTCAAGCGAGTCGGAGAAAAAACCTTCGATATATGCCGCGAAGTATTGGATGATATCGTCATCGTTCCAGAAGGCAAAATTTGCACAACCATCTTAGAGCTGTACAATGAAAATGCTATCGTAGCCGAACCGGCAGGGGCAATCTCGGTTGCTGCCTTGGATTTTTATAAGGATGAGATAAAGGGTAAAAATGTCGTCTGTGTCATCAGCGGTGGAAACAACGATATCGACCGCATGCCTGAAATTAAAGAAAAATCGCTTATTTATGAAGGTTTGAAGCATTACTTTATCATTGATTTTCCGCAGCGTGCCGGAGCTCTTCGAGAGTTTCTAGACAAGGTTCTTGGACCTGATGATGATATTACCCGATTTGAATATACGAAGAAAAACAGTAAGGACAGCGGACCCGCGTTAGTCGGTATTGAATTGAAGAGAAAGGAAGACTACGAACCGCTGATTTGCAGAATGCAAGAGCATCAAATCGATTATCAGGAAATCAATCACGAGCCGCTGCTGTTTCATCTTCTGATTTGAAATCTTCGCCAACCATTTCGTATGGTTGGTTTTTTATTTGTTAATAGGAAAAAGGAGGATGATCTGCATAATTTTCGATCGCGGGCAGATACTTAGGGTAAAAAAAGAGGTGTCTTTCTTCATGTGTGAACGTTTTTCCTTAAATGCAGAGCTGGATGAAATTACTCAATTGTTTCGAGTGGACTCTATCGCGTTGTCTTACAAGCATCGGTATAATATTTCACCAACCACTACGATTCCTGCCGTGATTTCTCACGAGCACGGAAGGCAGCTGGAGGAATTTAGATGGGGGTTGGTTCCGTATTGGGCCAGGGATTCCATTAATGCCGATTGCCATGAAATTCAGCATAAACCGATATTTGAACGGATTTTGAGAAAGCAGCGCTGTCTCATTCCTTGTAGCGGCCTTTTCGGGTGGAGAGAAGAAGGCAAGGTGAAACAGCCGATGCGCATCGTATTGAAAGGCAAAAAGGTATTCGGTATGGCTGGCATTTATGATGTATGGAGAACGGCAGGCGGGGAAATCGTTCGAACCTGTACGATATTAACGACACCCGCAAGCTATGAGGTATCGGAATACATCGAACGGGTTCCCGTTGTACTGGAAAACGAAGGCGTCGATGTTTGGCTGGATCGTACCATAACGAACAAACAAGCGCTTCGTCCTATATTTGGCGCACTGCAGCAAGCTGAATTCGAGATATACCCTGTATCCTCCGTTGTGACCAATACCAACTATGATGGTCCAGATTGTATTGAACGTGTTTCACCGCAATTCGCGCTGTTAAAAGAATAGTCTTACTTTAGCTGCCTTTAGCATACGGTCATTCGTACCCGGACCGACTTGTTAGAGGCTTTTCTTTGCAAATACATCATTTTCTAGGCAAATTAGAGGTAGGTTAAAACAGTCCAAGGTGATATAATGTTACCTATTGAGAGTATTGAGAGATATATCACACGGACAGGAGTTATTGAATCAGATGAGTTTGTTAACAGTGGAAAACTTAAGCCACAGCTACGGAGATCGCCAGCTTTTTAAAGACGTATCGTTTCGGCTGTTGGCCGGCGAACATGTCGGATTAGTCGGCGCGAACGGTGCGGGCAAATCGACTTTAATGAATATATTGACGGGAAAGCTGCTGAAGGACGAGGGCAAAGTGGAGTGGACTCCTCGCGTTCAGTATGGCTATTTGGATCAGCACGCACAGCTGACAGCGGGGAAAACCATTCGGGATGTACTCAAGGATGCGTTCCTTCCGTTATTTGAGCTTGAAAAAGAAATGCTGCAAATTACGGAGCAGATGGCCGACGCGACACCTGAACAGCTTGAGGTTCTGCTGGAGCAGATGGGAGAAATTCAAGATCGTTTGGATGCCAGCGGCTTTTATATGATTGATGTAAAAGTGGAAGAAACCGCAAACGGACTTGGTCTTGGGGCGATTGGACTAGACCGGGATGTAACGGCGCTCAGCGGTGGTCAGCGGACAAAGGTGCTGCTGGCGAAGCTGCTTCTCGAAAAGCCGACTGTACTGCTTTTGGACGAACCGACCAACTATTTAGACGTGGAGCATATCCAGTGGCTGACGGATTACTTGAAGGAGTATCCTTACGCCTTTATGCTGATTTCTCACGATACCGAATTTATGAATCAAGTCGTCAATGTCATTTACCATTTGGAATTTTCGAAATTGACCCGATATACGGCCAATTACGAGAAGTTTTTGGAGATGGCCGAAATCAATAAAAATCAGCATATAGATGCTTACGAGAAACAACAGGAATTTATTAAGAAACAGGAAGATTTTATTCAAAGAAATAAGGCTAGATACTCGACCTCCGGCAGAGCGAAGAGCCGTGAAAAGCAGCTATCCAGGCTGGAGCGGATCGATCGTCCGGAAGAAGCGGTAAAGCCGACGTTTGAATTCAAGGAGTCCCGTGCCAGCGGGCGTTACGTATTTGAAGGAACCGATTTTGAAATCGGCTACGGCCATCCGCTGCTGCCGAAAATGAGTATTTCAATTGAACGAGGACAAAAAATTGCAGTCGTTGGTTGCAATGGTGTCGGAAAATCGA
Organism: Marinicrinis lubricantis; assembly: GCF_042658665.1. Classification (NCBI taxonomy): domain Bacteria; kingdom Bacillati; phylum Bacillota; class Bacilli; order Caryophanales; family Paenibacillaceae; genus Marinicrinis; species Marinicrinis lubricantis. Next base: position 10,251 of record NZ_JBHSQV010000032.1, on the reverse strand, counting down.
CACTTCTCAAAACGATCCTTGGCAAAATCAAACCATACAGCGGGAAAGTATTTTTAGGCGATTTCTTATTCCCCGGATATTTCGAGCAAGAGGTAAAGGCAGCGGGCGCAACTCCGCTCGACGATGTCTGGAATGAGTTTCCATTCATGAATCAGCATGAAGTGCGGGCAGCACTTGCTCGCTGCGGATTGAAAAACGAACATATTACAAGACCGCTCAATAAATTGAGCGGCGGGGAGCAGGCTAAGGTACGCTTGTGCAAAATGATGATGCATGAGTCCAACTGGCTGCTGCTGGATGAGCCGACCAATCACCTGGACGTGACCGCCAAGGAAGAGCTCAAACGTGCGCTGAAGGCCTATAAAGGAACGGTATTGCTGGTATGCCACGAACCTGATTTTTATGAGGATTGGGTCACAAAGGTTTGGAATGTCGAAGAATGGTCTTTGCAAAATTCAGGATCGTAATATGAGCAGAATATAAGGATGACAAAGGCGGTGAACTTGTTCGCCGTTTTTGTTCGCTGTGTTAACATTTTAGAAGAATCGAGTGATGAAATAGATGGAAACGATAGGACACTGCGAGGGATGCGGCCAGCTGAAACAGCTGAATCAACGAAATTTATGTCCGTTCTGCAATCAAGATTTGGACCGGAACATGAAGATCATTTCAGCCTATTTGAAAAAAAATCGGTCCGCCAGCTTAGAACAATTGAGTGATGAGACTGGTTTGACGCTTCATATGGTGAAGAAGTACTTAATGGAAGGCCGTATCCTCGTCTCGGACTATCCCAATTTGAATTATCCGTGCTATTTTTGCGAGGAACGAATTCATAAAGGATATTTGTGCAAAAACTGCTCGACTAAATTAATGCTGGAGTTTAGAGATATGCTGCTGCGAGAAGGCCATGAATCCATTGAGGATTATATACGCAGTACGTCTACAGGCAGAAAGCTTCCGGAGCTGGACAGGTACATTGTAGAGGGACGGATGAAGAAAGAGTCCTGATGAATTCGCAACTTTATACGTTTATATTTCTCAGCCTTAACCTTGTATAGCTCTACCCATCATGAAATGAACAGCTGTCCTTATTAAATGTCATCCATAACAAAAATGAATAGAAACTGATTATGATCGAACATTGTATTCGCTACCAAACCTTGATATATTGTGGGGGAATACTGCGGAGAATAATCCTTGTAAGGCGTTTGGGGATTTAAACGATCATAATCGTTTCTATTTTTATGTTATGGAGGGAATAAATCGATGGATAGACTGAAGCTCGGAATTGTCGGGGCAGGCGCTATTGCAAAGGTGCACGCTTCTAATTTCAGTAAATTGGAAGATGTCGAGCTGGTTGCGATCACGGATGCATTTCTGCCTTTGGCGGAGAAGACGGCTTCGGAGTACGGCATTGGCAAAGTATTTCCGAATCCGGAAAGCTTAATGGAAAGCAATGAAGTAGATGCTGTGATTATCGCTGTGCCGAATAAGTGGCATGCACCGTATGCGATTCATGCACTGAAGCACAACAAGCACGTATTATTGGAAAAACCGATGGGAATTGATTTACAATCGGCTGAAGAAATTGTACAGGCCCAAAAATCATCCGGAAAAGTGATGATGATTCCACATCAAATGCGTTGGGAATGGTTCAGCCGCAAAGCTAAGGGACTTATTGAAGAAGGCAGAATGGGTCGCATCTATTATGCCAAGGCCAGCTATTTGCGGAGAAAAGGGATTCCTGGATGGGGTTCCTGGTTTACCCGCAAGGATGAAGCAGGCGGCGGACCTTTGATTGATATCGGGGTACATATGCTGGATTTGGCATTGTACCTGATGGGGAATCCGAAGCCTGTTTCTGTCGTCGGCTCAGCATATGCTGAGATGGGCCCTCACCGCAAAGGGATTGGAAATTGGGGAACGCCGAATTGGGACGGCTATTTTGATGTAGAGGATCTGGCGGCAGCTTTTATCAAGTTTGATAACGGGGCAACGTTGTTCCTGGAGGTGAGCTGGGCTGGACATACCGAAATCCAATCTAGTCCAACGATACAATTGATGGGAACGGATGGCGGAGCAACGATTAAGGGCAACCAAGGTCAGCTGCATGCTGAGATTTTCGATGAAGTCGTCGATATAGATTTAGCTAAGCCGGATTTGGAAGAGAACGAGCGAGTTCTACTTAGCAAACATTTTGTAGAATGTATACGCAGCGGCCAAGAGCCTATTTCGAACGTATGGACTGGATACATCAATAACCGCATTATCGATGCCATTTATGAATCGTCCAAGACCGGAAAAGAAGTCCGACTCGATTGGAACGAATAAGTTGACAGCGCGTCCGTTCTTACGGGCGCGTTAAGTTTAACAGCAGGTTGTTTTGTTTAAATATAAAATTTGTTGAAAGGCGGTTTGGATGTATGGAACAGAAACTTCTAACCATAATTCATGCCTTAAAAGGCATAACGCCACAATTGTCCCCAAAACAGCCATGGAGTACGGAATGGGATGAGGCTATACAAAATCTAGAGCAATCGGTTTCCGTTGATTTAGAGAAACGTTTGCTTCTCAAGTGTGTACAGTCGGGGCTGCACTTATGGAATGAAAGTTTGGATTTGTCTCATACGCTGTCGCAGAATATTGACAATCCGACAGGGAGCTACTGGCATGGGATCATGCATCGGATGGAACAGGATTATCCCAATGCGGGATATTGGTTTCGCCAAGTAGGAGAGCATCCTGCGTTTCCAAGCTTGCTTCAGTCCGTTCAATCTTACTTTCGTTCGATTTCTCTAGAACATCTGCCTGTTCCTGTGAAGGAATATGCCGAGAATCTGAAATCGTCAACTCGTTGGGATCCTTTCCGCTTCATTCAACTGATCGAGCTTCAGGAGACCACGCTGCACCATGAGGAAACAGATCAATTGCTGCGCGACTTGCAGCGGATCGAAATCGTGCAGCTTCTTATGTATTGCATAAAACCGTTAGATGAGCAGGTTTGTAATGAATTATCATCGATGCTATAGTAGAAACAATGTGGCGTAGAGGGGCATAATTGTTTATGACGTATTTAACTTGGCTGATAGGCGACGCTATGTTCGTTATCAGCATTGTCAGTTTTTTATTTTTGAAGCGTAAAATGAGTGAGCATCCTGGGAATTATAAAATGTCGGCATTACTTTTAAAGGTGTTCATCGTCATCAGCTTCATTGTGATGACAGCGGGGATATTCATTATTTTGAAAAACGTATCCTAACGAGAATGTCAAGTGATAACTACATGAGTTTAGGACGGGATGGCATGGAATGGAACTTTTTATTTCGAATTGATCATTTAAAGGAGACGGGTGAAGAGCGAAATTTGAAAGGTTTAATTGTGACAGAGAACGATCAGCCGCCAAAAGTGGAACAAATTCAATCTTTTTTGCGAAGCTGTGGCTATAATGCAGATGTTCAAGACGCTCACAAACTGATCTTTCGTGACTCGAACCCAGAGGATCCAGTGGATATTCGAATTATACAGCTGGAAGATCAGGAAGTCCATGAGACCGATCGTATTCTGAAGTTGATATCCGAGCAGTTCATAAAATAAAGCCGCGAAGCCGCGGCTTTATTTTTATGAGATAAGTAAATAAATTTTCTGTCGGTAAGCACAATAATAATGAAAACAATGAAACTAAGAAGATGGTTGGTCCCTTAAGTATTTAGCGTCGAAAACGAAAGTTCCAAATGGAATAAATGAAGCAATAAAAGCGAATGCAATCTTCACAATACCCCAACGATGCTCAATAACTACATGGATGAGGGTCATAATGTACAGCACGAATAATAAACCATGTAATGCGCCTACGACAGAAACAGCCTGAGGAATATCTGCAAAATATTTCAACGGCATCGCAATCGCGAGCAGGATCAGGTAAGACCATCCTTCAACGAATCCGGTAATCCGGAATCGACCAATCGCAGTTTTTAGCATAACAGCAGCTCCTTTGTGATTTTTCGCACATTTATGGTTTCATTATAATGGAATAAGCTATATCTAGGTAAGTCCTTCTAATAATGTTCGAAAAGATGTCAAAACACTGAATCCTCGCTAAAATCCAATGAATGAATTCGCTTTTAAGCCGCCCTTGACATGCTCTATAGGTAGAGGGTATGATAACAAGGCATGTTCAATAACATCCTTAAACCGATAGGTGATTATATGACATTGACATTTAAACCGAGTATTAAAGAAGTTGAATTAGTGGATCGTAATTTGGAAAAGGAAATTTATCAGTTTGTTGTCACGATGCAGCATCAAACCAAATGCCGGGTCGTATTTACGAAAGACACTCATGACCAGCTGACGATTTCTGAATTGTCCAGGCTGCCGAATGTTCCTTGTCCAATTTGCAGAAACGATTACACTTGCCATTGTCTTTCCCGTTTTAAAGATACGTTGGAAAGAGAAATTTTAGCTAGAAATTTAATTCCAACTGCATAACGACAGGAAGCACGACGAGGAAGAAGCTTTTCATTAAGCTTCTTTTTTTTGTNGAGGTGATAATGATTATTATAAGCAGGATACATACAATATTCGGTTGCTAAAATCAAAAAAGTAGTATATGATTATAATAACTTTTAAATTATAATTATTATAAATAAGGAGTTGCATTCTTATGAACGATAGAGATTACCATCATATGAGTCACTCGAAAGAACAAATGAAATCGAAGAAAACATTATGGATCACCTTATTGTTAACTTTAGCTTTTACGATTGTAGAGCTTGTAGGAGGTCTGCTTTCGAATTCACTTGCTCTACTGTCGGATTCGGCCCATATGGTGTCGGATGTCATCGCTTTGGGGCTCAGCATGACGGCGATTTATATGGCTTCAAGGAAGCCCAACAGTAAATATACGTTTGGGTTTGTACGATTTGAGACTATCGCTTCTTTCTTGAACGGCCTAGCTCTGATCATGATTGCGGGCGGCATTTTTTATCAAGGTATTGTTCGAATGATCCATCCATCCTCCATTCAGCTAGGGTTAATGCTGGGTATTGCATGTATTGGTCTTGTTGTGAACTTGGTACTAACCATCGTATTAAGCCGAAGCATGGGGGAAGAAAAAAATTTGAACGTTCAAAGTGCGCTTTGGCATTTTATCGGTGATTTAATCAGCTCGATTGGAGTAATTGCTTCTGCGCTCCTTATTTACTGGACCGGTATTCTGCTTTTCGATCCAATCATCAGTATGGTTATCGCGGGAATCATTTTTACAGGTGGAGCCAAGATTTTAAAAGAATCGTTCCAAATCTTAATGGATACGGTACCTGACGATATTCAATTAGAGAATATTAGAAAGGATATCATGGCGATTGAAGGCGTAATGAACGTTCATGAGATGCATGTTTGGGCCATTACGACGGATCAGCCTTCGTTGACTGCCCACGTATTCGTATCCAAGGATATTCAGCCTCTCTGCGTGACACTTGCTGTAAATGAAATGCTCAAGGAAAAATACAATATCGTCCATTCGACGATCCAAATTGAACACCCGCTCCTGCATGATCATGGTGAATATGGAAAAGCTTTTATCCTGAAAGCGGCGAAATCCGCATAATGAATGCGAATAAAACAAGCGGCTTAAGCTCTGTCTAGTTATGGAGTTTAGGCCGTTTTTTGTTGGATATGGCTATATTAATGTCGAACTAGGCATCATAACTTATAGTGCATATGTGTTGTTGAAAGGGAGGCTGCATGAGAATGAATTTTCGAATGGAAAAAGATACGATGGGTGAAATTCAAGTTCCCGCAGACAAATTATGGGGGGCTCAAACTCAGAGAAGCTTGAACAATTTCCATATCGGTACAGAAAAAATGCCATTAGATGTCGTTAAAGCGCTCGCGATCATCAAAAAAGCGGCCGCCAAAGCAAATGTAGATTTTGAAAACATCGATCTACTGAAAGCAGAAGCGATTCAACAGGCCGCAGATGAGGTCATTGAAGGGAAGTGGGATGAGCACTTTCCATTATTGGTATGGCAAACAGGAAGCGGCACACAAACGAACATGAACGTAAATGAGGTTATCGCCCGCCGTGCATCGGAAATTCTTCAATCGAAAGGGTCTTCTGAGAAGGTCCATCCCAATGATGATGTCAATCGTTCTCAGAGTTCGAATGATACGTTTCCTTCAGCAATGCATATTGCTGGTGTATTGGCGATCCGTGGCCAACTGCTTCCGGTTCTCATGAAAATGTCGAGTACACTACAGCAAAAAATCGAGCAATTTAACCAGATTATCAAGATTGGCAGAACACACTTACAGGACGCGACACCATTAACACTGGGTCAGGAAATCAGCGGCTGGAGAGAAATGTTAGAGAAGACCAGGAAGATGATTGAAGTAAGTACAGCATCCATGCTGGAATTAGCGATTGGGGGCACTGCGGTTGGTACCGGATTGAATGCGCCTTCTGGTTTTGGAGAGCAGGCGGCTCGGTATATTGCGGAAGAAACTGGCCAGCCATTTCAGTCCGCTGCGAATAAGTTTCATGCTTTAACCAGCCATGACCAAATCGTTTATGTACACGGCGCATTAAAGGCGCTGGCTGCGGATTTAATGAAAATCGCTAACGATGTGAGGTGGCTTGCCAGCGGGCCGCGAAGCGGCATTGGTGAAATTTCGATTCCCGCTAATGAGCCTGGGAGCTCAATCATGCCAGGTAAAGTAAATCCGACGCAGAGTGAAGCACTGACCATGGTGGTTTGCCAGGTGATGGGGAACGATACGGGGATCGGAATTGCAGCTAGTCAAGGGAACTTCGAGCTTAATGTTTTTAAACCGATGATCATCTATAGTTTTTTACAATCCGTTACACTGCTTCGAGACGCCATGAGTTCATTCCATGATCGGTGTCTAATTGGTATCGAAGCCAATTTGAAGGTGATTGAACATCTGATGGGACGTTCTTTGATGCTGGTTACGGCCTTGAATCCCTATATTGGTTACGAAAACTCAGCTAAAATCGCGAAGTTGGCTCATGAAGAGGGGATCACGTTAAGGGAGGCTGCCATTCGCAGCGGTCTCTTGTCTTCAGAGCAATTCGATCAGTATGTGAAGCCAGAACGAATGGTGGGTTACACGTCAGAGCAGCGGGATTCTCATGAATGAGATCCCGTTTTTTACGTTCATTGAATGATGAAGTTCATCTCAGAACCTACAATGACCAAAACCATTCCTTGAGATAAAAGGCTGCGTTAACAGAATGAGCAAGCTTATGATGGTCGTTTGAGAAATTGCCGCTTATCTTATGAGATGCATGGGCAGAGGGTTTTTATTATTTGGTGAATCAATATATATCTCGGTCACAGCAGCTTTGGGCGTCCAACTAATTTAACCTCAATATAGACGGGTGTCCAATCGATTGAAGCAACAGTACATAATATATCAATGTAATGAAATCTACAAAAAGGAGGTTTCTACGATGGGAATTGCTGCAGGCTGCGGCACAGGAAGCGGTTTCTATGCCACATCGTTCGTGCTTGTACTGTTTATTCTCTTAGTGATCATCCTTGGAGCAGGTTTCATACTGTAGCACACTGTTGTAAGTTGTGAGATGTAAACTAAAAATTAAAGGAGGAATCATACATGAGCGCAGGAGCAGGTTACGGCGGTTTTCGCGCATCCGCATTCGTATTAGTATTGTTCATCTTATTGGTTATCATCTTGGGAGCAGGTTACGTCATTTAATCTACTCGTGATTGAATAAAGCGTAACCGATGATCTTTTAAAGAGAAAGGAGCGTGTCACATGAGCGCAGGAGCAGGTTTCGGCGGTTATCGTGCATTCTCATTCGTATTAGTATTGTTCATCTTGTTAGTTATCATCCTGGGAGCTGGTTTCGTCATCTAATCCATTCGACAGGATTAAAGACGTGATCAACAACACTTCATCAAGAAAGGAGGGTGTTACATGAGCGCAGGAGCAGGATACGGTGGATATCGCGCATTTTCATTCGTATTAGTATTGTTCATCTTGTTGGTTATCATCTTGGGAGCAGGTTTTGTCATCTAATGAAATGGTGAAATAAGTCAAGGAAAGCCTGCCTGTTGATCAGTGCAGGCTTTCCTTATTGAGCACCATGAAAGGAGGAATTACCTATGGTAAAATAAAGAAAAATGTAATAGGTGTGACTGAAATCGGGGTGTGTGATGTCCAATGGTTCAGGGAACCCTATTTGTAATCAAAGCGATAAAGGAGATTTGGCTATGTCCATTCAACAATATTTAGCAGAACACAGAGAACAGCATCTCTCGCAATTACTGGATTTTTTACGTATTCCAAGTGTCAGCACTAGCTCGAAGCATAAACCCGATGTTAGAAAAGCGGCAGAATGGCTTGCAGATACGATGAAACAAGCTGGGATTGAAAACGTCAAAATCATGGAGACAGAAGGGCATCCGGTCGTTTATGGGGATTGGCTCCATGCGCCTGGGAAACCTACTGCACTTGTATATGGCCATTATGATGTCCAGCCGGCTGAACCACTTGATTTATGGGAGACACCGCCCTTTGAACCAGAAATTCGCGATAATAAAATTTTTGCTCGTGGCGCTACAGATGATAAGGCTCAATTGTATTTACATATTAAAGCGGTTGAAGCTTATCTGAATGCAGAAGGAAGTTTGCCGGTAAATATCAAGTTTTGTTTTGAAGGCGAAGAAGAGATAGCCAGTCCTAACTTGTCTCCTTTTCTTGAGAAGCATCGGGAGATGCTAAAAGCGGAGATGATTGTGATTTCGGACGGACCGATGTATTCTCGGGAGCAGCCCTCTATCTGTATCGGTTTAAGAGGTCTATGCGGATTTGAAATTGAAGTGAAGGGGCCTCGTTCCGATCTCCATTCCGGTTTGTATGGAGGCGGTGTAGCAAATCCGATTACAGCATTAATACAATTGGTTGCATCGATGAGAAATGAAGATGGTAGCATTGCTGTTGAAGGATTTTATGACCATGTTTCTGCTCCTTCGGAGGCCATTCGCAAATCGTATGAAGCATTACAGGATAATGAACAGAAGACCGCGGATGAATTGGGCGTTCCTAAGCTGTATGGGGAAGCGGGATATTCTTTCATGGAAAGAACGACGCTCCGTCCTACATTAGAACTCAATGGGATATTGGGAGGTTATCAAGGAGAAGGCATCAAAACGGTACTTCCTTCCTCAGCTTTGGCGAAGATGTCCTGCAGACTAGTCGATCAGCAAGACCCAGATGAGATTTTTGATTTAATTGAAGCACATATTGAAAAGCATAAGCCTGAGGGAGTCACCGTTCAGCTGATTCGCAGAGATCGAGGTAAGCCTTATACGATTGCTCCGGATCATCCTTATATTGAAGCAGCAGCTAAAGCGTATGAAGCGGGATTTGGCCAAAAACCGGTGTTCATTCAGAGCGGCGGCTCCATTCCAATCGTTGAGGTGTTTTCCCGTTTGTTAAATGCTCCTGTCGTTATGCTTGATTTAGGACTGCCTGGCGAAAATATGCATGCTCCGAATGAACATTTCCATCTCGAAAATTATGACAAAGGGCTTATAACCATTTGCAGTTTCTGGGATGAAGTTCATTCACAAGGTTAGATTTATCGAAGTAATGAGTAAGGGATTTGCCCAAAAACGGACTACCTGTGTAGGCGAATCCCTTTCGTTATTTGGAAAAAAATACGGTTGATTTATCGATGCCCAATGTGATAAATTAACCTTCCCGCTGTTGGACAGGCGGTTGGAATAAAAGTTCGATTGCAGCCTGAATAAGTTCGGGTGGTGATCATCGAGAAGATGAACATCACGCGCTGGAAAAAGTTGCACTTGCAAATCGACTTCTCGACGTGATATATTATAACTCCTGCCGCTGATGAGGCGGTTAGGAAAGGAAGCTTGAGAGCAGATGGAATGAGTTCGGGTGGTAAGCATCGATGAGATGAACATTACGAACTGGAAAAAAGTTGCACTTGCAAATAAGCTCCTAATCATGATATACTATAAATCCGGCCGTTAAGGCGGCTCGGTGAAAAAAGTGATTTGTTCTTTGAAAACTGAACAACGAGTGAAACTGTGCGGATCTCTTCGGAGATTCATATTAGTCAGTAACGTGATGACTTTTATTTCTTCGGATGACGTTGAAATATAAGCATCGATGAGCAAGACAAACGATTCAATACTTTTTACCGACGCTTCTTCCTCTGAATTCTTGTTGGATCGTACG